>QNBK01000016.1 GCA_003644105.1 Spirochaetota bacterium
GAAGGCAATGGGACAATTGGAATTGCTAAAGGAGATAAGAATACATTTTCAGATGTCCTGAAAAAAGTAAAAAAAAGCGGATTGAAACCTTCCGCTAAAATCACCGGCAACCGTTCAATGACAAAAACCCCTCATAAATCCAGAACCCCGGCTATGGATCTTCTTGCCGAAGCCCGGAATACCGCAAGAATAACAGAACCGGAAAACCTGCAAATTGAAGAATCTGCCGCCAAAGCAGTTATCAACAGTCTGGATACAGCTCAAAATCAGACAGTTTCTGCTAATCTTCTCAATGGGCAAAGAACTGCAGGAGTGAAAAATTCAAAATCTTCCAGAACGGCGAGATCTGCAAAATCAACAAAAACAACAAGGGCTGGAATACCAGCGGGAGTACGGAGTGAGAAAACGTCAGGAAACTCCGAATCTGTCAGAACTGCTGATTTAACCAGTTCTTCTCCCAGGGTTGAAGTGATTGATAACAGAAATCATTCTCCCGAAGCTGAAATTAAAAATATTGCAAATGAGCCTGGAGATAGGGGAAGCCGCCTGGTTGATAACCTCTCGAGAAAGAACTTATCAGCGGAACCGGTAAGACTGGACCATAATTCAGCAGTTGCAGAGACTGATATAGAGATTTCAAACAGAGGGGATGGAAAAACATTTCAGAAATCAGCTGCGGCAGAACTGGCACAGAAACTCGATGCTCAGGCGGGAAACGATATCGTCAGGCAGGTGAAAGTTATTCTGAACCGGGCTGATACCGGTGAAGTTCGTATCAATCTCCGCCCGGATAATCTCGGCCAGGTGAAAATCAGAATCCGAATGGAAAATAACAGGCTTACCGGGCGCATCTTTGTTGAATCAGCCGCAGCCAGGGAGGCCTTTAAAAATGCCCTTGACGGATTACAGACAAGACTTGTTGAAAGCGGATTCGGTGCCGCAGATCTTGAAATGGCCTGGGACGAATCTCCCCGGGGATTTATGCGTAACGGCGATCAGCAGCAGGGACAGAAAGGCAATGTTAATGAGGCCATACAGGAATTTGACAATATCATCCCGGCGGTATTCGCCGACGATTCGGTAGAAAGCCGAGTAAACATGGTTATATAGGAGCATTATGCAATGGATATATCTTCAACGTTAGCAGCATCGGACAGAGCAAGCCTGGATATGCAGGTTGATGCTTTCAACAAGAGTTTGAATGGAAGCAGTGCCGCACACAAGGATCTGGACAAGGATGATTTTCTTCAGATTCTTGTTACTCAGCTGAGGTATCAGGACCCCACCAAACCTATGGATGATAAAGAGTTTATTGCTCAGATGGCCCAGTTCTCATCCCTGGAACAGATGACAAATATGAGCAGTGAGTTTTCCGAACTTTCAGCAACACTCAAAGGTGCGCAGGCGATGAACCTGCTCGGCCGGGACGTTGAAATTGTTACAGGCGACTCATTTATACAGGGGCCTGTAGAAGCTGTAACAAGTGGCAGCTTCCCCCAGGTAATGGTAAACGGCGCTTATTATGACTACGACGATATATCAAAAGTTACAGAATAAAGGAGAGACAAGATTATGATGCGATCACTTTACTCCGGTGTATCCGGTCTTCAGAATCATCAGATTCGTATGGACGTCATCGGTAACAACATTTCCAACGTCAACACAATCGGTTTTAAAAAGGGCCGGGTGAACTTCCAGGATCTTATCTCTCAGAGTATGAGCGGAGCGGCAAGGCCGTCAGAAGAAGTCGGCGGTGTGAATCCCAAGCAGATCGGTCTGGGGATGACAGTAGCCACTATTGATACTATTCATACTCAGGGTTCTCTCCAGACCACCGGAGTTATTTCCGATCTGGCTATTCAGGGAAATGGATTCTACGTGATGCGGACCGGTGATAAAGAACTCTTTACCCGGGCCGGAGCCTTCGGCTTGGACGCTCAAGGTTATCTTGTCAATCCGGCAAACGGCCTGAGACTTCAGGGCTGGGTACCGGAACAACTGGCAGACGGAACTACAGGTCCCATAAAATCCGCCGCCGACGTAACCGATCTGATCATCCCTGTGGGTTCAAAGGATCCGGCAAAACAAACCACTCTGGTGGAATTAGCCTGTAACCTGGACAAGAGAATTGCCGTTATACCTCCGGGTGCCGGACCTGCCACGGTGAGCGAAGGAACCTGGAGTCTCGATAAAAAGGTTTATGATTCTTTCGGTAACACCCATATGATGCGCATGAACTTCACCCGGACTCCGGCTGTGAATAATTCCTGGGATGTTGTCGTTCAAGTCGACCCTGAGCGTCCTGCAGATGCCGATGTTCCGCCGAATGTCACTCTGGGTTTTGATCCGGCTACAGCTGCAGGTAACGGAGCGGGAGAAGGTACCTTCACAATAACTTTTGATAATCTTGGCGCTATAGCCACCGTTACCGATGCTCAGGGTAATATCTCAGATACGGGGAAAATCCAGATTCCTGTTACTTTTGATGTTGAGAATGATGCCACAGGGGCGGTTCTTACTCAGAACTTTCAGATTGATGTCGGAGAAGTGGGAAGCTATACCAATTCCACAACCCAGTTCGCCGAAACATCCAGTACCAAGGCTTTTCGTCAGGATGGTTACTCCATGGGTTATCTGGAAACCTATAAAATCGACCAGAATGGTGTTATCACCGCCGTTTATTCCAATGGAACCGAGCGGGATCTGGGTCAGATCGCCATGGCGACATTCACCAACCCCGGGGGCCTTGAGAAAATGGGTGAAACCCTGTTCTCTGAGAGCATCAACTCCGGTGAAGCACTTTTAGGACCCTCCGGTATCGCTGGAAAGGGTAAGATTATTTCCGGAACTCTGGAAATGAGTAATGTTGATCTTGCAGAGCAGTTTACGGACATGATTGTTACCCAGAGGGGTTTTCAGGCCAACAGCAAGACTATTCAGACATCAGATCAGATGCTGCAGGAACTGCTTACCCTGAAACGGTAATAAGAGGATAGCTGGATGATTAAAGTCAGTCTGCCGGGAAAATCCGGGCGAACAGTACTTCTGAACCCCCACCTCATTGAATACGCAGAAGAGGTGGGAGAAGGCAGGACAGCATTGATTCTGACTACCGGTAAGAGATTTGTCGTAACTGAATCATCCGAAGAAGTGCGAGATATGATTATTGCTTATAGGCGGGAAATCGGTTTTCCCGGCCAGGAGGAGTAGAACGTGGATATTGCAACAATAGGAGGATTTGCCGGGGGTCTTATTATCATTGTGTCCGCTTTCCTTATCGGTGGAAATAGCATCGGTGGTTTGTGGAATGCCCCGTCCGTTGTTGTTGTTATTTTCGGATCTTTTGCCGGTGTTATGGCTGCCAACCCGCTGAACAGGGTTTTAGGTTTTTCAAAATATTTGAATATTGTCATGAAAGTTCCATTTTTTCAGAACAAGATGGAACTGATCAGCCAGTTGGTATCATTTGCAGATAATGCTCGAAAAGAAGGACTTCTATCACTTGATGATACACTGAATGAGGTTGAAGATGATTTTCTCCGAGGGGGTTTGAGACTGGTGGTTGACGGTACTGATCCGGATGTCATCAAAAGAATCCTTTATACCAACCTGGATCAGGTGGAAAGTCGTCACGAAGATGGTATCGGTATTTTTTCCCAGTGGGCCAAACTCGCCCCGGCTTTCGGTATGATCGGTACCCTGCTGGGACTCATCGGTATGATGTCGAATCTTGAAGATACGGCTTCCATCGGTCCTAACATGGCTGTTGCCCTGGTTACCACACTATACGGATCGGTTTTTGCCAACCTTATACTCTCTCCTATTCAATTCAAACTGGAAGGCCGGCATAAAGAAGAGATGCAGATTAAAGAAATAATGGTTCAGGGTATACTCTCCATACAGAGCGGGGATAATCCAAGGATACTTGAAGATAAGCTGTTAACCTTCCTGCCGCCCACAGAGCGGCCGGCCCAGAGCGCCTCCGGGGATTAATCAGATGGCTGATGAAGAACGTGCAAAAAAGAAAGATAAAGGCAGTAGCGGAGCTGATGACTGGCTCACCACTTATGCCGACATGGTTACTCTCCTCCTTACCTTCTTTGTTCTTCTGATGAATCCGGATAATCCCACAGACAGCCAGAGGATAGAACTGATTATGCAGGCGTTTCAGGGACTGGGGCCATTAAGGGGCGGTAATACCCTTTCTGAAGGGATACTCGCCGAATTGGGCAACAATGTTTCTTCCATGCCTTCAGTTTCCCGTGGAAGCCGTCTTAATGAAGCCAGAAAAAAGGCGATCAGCGAATTCCAGCCGGAAGTTCAAAATAGATTTGTCAAAATCAAGGAAGATGAGCGGGGACTGATTATCAGTCTTGCCGGGGATATTCTATTCAAGAGAGCCAGTTCTGAGATAGATCTTGAAAGGTCGAGAATTGCATTACAGAAACTGGCTGGCTTTCTGGATTACAATGAAATTGCCGATAGAAAAATAAGAATAGAAGGGCATTCAGACTCTTCTCCCACCGATCCTGACGGTCCATGGCCGACAAATTGGGAATTATCTTCAGCACGGGCCGCTGCAGTTCTCCATTATCTGGTGGATTACGGTTCCGAGGAATCAAGATTCCAGGTAGCCGGTTTTGCCGATACGGTAAAACTTAAGGATCCGGAGAACACAGAAGAGGACCGGGCGGTGAACCGGCGAGTCGACATTGTGATACTCAAGGAGGGACTCGAATGATTGAGGAATTGGGGGCTGGTGTCCTTAACTCTTTTGTGGTAAAATTTTGTCGACATCGAGGGAGGGTGATGTCTTATGTCTGATGAGGATCTTGAACTCGGGAATGCCATAGAGGCGGAAAGTTCCGACACAATAGAAGAGCCTAAAAAACGCAGAGTATTCTCAGATCGTATGGCCAAGATGCTGATGTTTGTCGCTATAGCTATCGTTGCCCTTCTTGTGAGTGTTACAGTGAGTTTTCTCACTTACCGCTTTATGGATCGGGGGAATCGGTCGAGGCAGTTTCCTGTAATATCGGATGCCTATAACACCGAAGTCCCCACATATTCAATGTGGGATTTTCTCAACGGTGAGGGATACGATCTTCGGGCTCAAACTGCAGATGCCGAGCGTTACACCGTTTCGGCCAAGATAAAGCTTGGATTTGACGGCGATAAATTTAAAGATCTGTCGTCTGAACTTACCAGTAAGAATGATGCCCTGATGGACACCATCCGCTTTTACTTCAGTCAGAAAACAAGAGAACAGCTTCTTGATGAAGCTGCGGTCAAGCAGGAACTGATCAGTAAAATCAACAGCCTTCTGGCCAATGGAGAGGTGGAACAGATTCTGTTCCTCCAGTATCAGATTATCGGGTTGTAACCCATATCGGAGTTTGATGTGACCGAAGTCCTGTCCCAGGATGAAATAGATCAGTTACTCACAGCAATCAGTTCCGGTGATGCGGAGACTGAAGATACCCGACAAGTTGCTGAACGGAAGAATATCCGGATTTGGGACTTCAGACGTCCGGATAAATTCTCCAAAGAGCAGATCCGTACCGTCTCGTTCATGCACGAGACTTTTGCACGTCTGACGACTACCAGTCTGGCCGCACAGCTGAGATCTATGGTTCATGTTCATGTGGCATCGGTAGACCAGTTGACATACGAGGAATTCCTGAGGTCAATTCCATCTCCTACAGCCCTTGCAGTAATTAATATGGATCCTCTAACCGGATCTGCCATTTTAGAGATTGATCCGGCGATTACCTTTACCATAATCGACCGTCTTTTCGGAGGTCCTGGTGAAGGTGCCAAAATCAATCGGGAACTTTCTGAAATAGAACGGGCTGTTATGGAATCTATCATAGTCCGAATACTTGGAAATATGAGGGAAGCCTGGAGTCAGGTTATCGATTTACGCCCCCGTTTAGGGCAAATTGAAACAAATCCCCAGTTTGTGCAGATTGTTCCACCGACGGAGATGGTAGTTCTTGTAACCCTGGAAACCAAGGTGGAAGAAGTGGAAGGTATGATGAATTTCTGTATTCCATACCTCACCATCGAGCCCATTATTTCCAAACTGTCGGCCCAGTACTGGTATTCTTCAGTACGCCGGGGTGCGACAACTGAAAACCTCAATGTCCTTCGGGAAAGACTTGCCGGAATTGATATTCCGCTTGTTGCGGAAGTAGGCAGTCTTACCCTTCCTATGAAAGACGTTATGACCCTTCAACCGGGGAATGTTATCAGACTGTCAGGAACCCGTGTAGGAGATCCGATGGTACTGAAACTTGGGAATAGACCTAAATTTGATTGCAGGCCCGGTGTTGTTGGTAAAAAACTCGCCGTGCAGGTAACTCGTAAAATCGAAGATATCGAGGAAGATGAGTTCGAAGAACTCGCTACCGAAGGAGACGAAGAATGAGCGACGGCTCTCTCTCCCAGGACGAAATTGATGCATTGCTGATGGGTGATGCACCTTCAGAAATGCCGGATGCTCCTGTTGCAGACGGCGGTCTCAGTGATGCCGAAAAGAATGCTGTTTTAGGACTATTCAGCGAAATTACCGGCTCTCAGAGTGCAACCCTTACGGGGATTATGGTAAAGAGTGTTACTGTAGGTGCCCCCCAGCTTGATACAGTGGGAAGGGAACAGTTTCTTTCCGAATTACCTGATGAGGTAGTTGAAATAAAACTTGACTACAAAAGCGGTATGGTCGGTGGGCATATGTACGTCCTCCAGGGTGATGACGCACTGAAAATTGCGGCGCCGATGATTGGTCAGGAAGATCTGGAGCTTAATGGAACAGCTGTCAGTGCCGTAAGTGAAGCCATGAGCCAGATAGCAGGCGCATCGGTTACCACTATCGGTGATAAGGTAGGGGAAACGATTCTTACCGATTCTCCAGAGGGGCAGAGTGTGCCTAAAGCAATGCTGGGCCTGCCGGGAGATCCTTTTGTCTCTGTTACCTACAATCTTGAAATTGAAGGACAGGGCAGTCTTAAGCTTTACGAATTGTTTGATTTCAATCTTGTCCGTGAGCTTGCAGGGAAACTAGGTGCAGCACCGGCGTCGGCTGCAGCCGCTCCACAGGGGACAATGAATCCCATGGCCGGAACGGGTGGCGGTGCAGCAGATCCAATGGCCGGTATGATGGGTGGTTTTCAGCAGATGAACCCGAACATGGGTGCACCTACGATGGGTGGATTCGGTACCCAGCCGCCGCCAAATGTTCAGGGCGTTCAGTTTCCGGAGCTTTCACCTGCAATGAGTTCCGGAGAACAGAGAAATATCGGCCTGCTCATGGATGTCTCCATGGAGCTTACCGTAGAGCTTGGACGAACAAAATGGAAGATTAAGGATATCCTTGGAATGGGGGAAGGCACCATCATTGAACTGGATAAACTTGCCGGTGAACCCGTTGATATCCTTGTGAATAATAATCTTATCGCTCGGGGTGAAGTTGTTGTTATTGATGAGAACTTCGGTGTCCGTGTTACTGAAATTGTTTCAACTATGGATAGGATGACAGAACGATGAGTTAGTTGGGTTTTAACACCGGTTCGGGGAAGGAAGCGGTGCTGATAAACTGGGAGGGAAAAACTGAAAACTCTAACGCTGATACTTGTGTTTCTAAGTGCAGGATTTTTATCTTTCGCACAGGAAGCTGCAACGGCGGTCGACAGGCCGCCTGAAACGGAATTACTCCTGAATACCACTCCTGAAAATGCGGGTACCGGGCAGGCACCCGTGGATATGCAGATGCCCGGAGTGGGTTTTGGTGATTTTATTCGGGTTATTATTGTTCTTGCAGTTGTTATTGCATTCATATACGCATTTGTATGGATGCTCAAAAGATTTACCGGTAAAAAAGCAGAAGGATCGGTGGCCATACGTCTTTATTCCACACAGCCTCTGAAAGGGGATGCGGCCCTACACCTTATCGAAGCCGGTAAGCGAATCTATCTTATTGGAAGCAGCGGCAGCTCAGTTAACCTGATATCAGAGATAGATGATAAAGAATCTATTGATGAGATTCATATGAATGCCTCCCTTTCCCCGACTGGGGGAGGTGGAGGATTCGCCCGGCTTTTCAAAAACAGGTTCGGTTCTGCTGTGGCCGAGAGCGATGTAAGTGATAAGACAGTTGATACGGATCATGTATCCTTCCTGCGAAAGCAGAGGGAGCGTTTGAAAGACTTATGAAAATCATAACCAGAACGACTGTTATTATAATGCTGTTCCTCTTTCTCAGCCCTGTACTGTTTGCACAGCAGGATAATGTGGGCCAGGGTGGGCAGGGGCTTGGCGAGAATGGATCTATTCCCATTCCTTTTGTTGATTTAACAATAAGAGAGCCGGCATCCAACCAGGAAACAGCTTTATCCATTCAACTTCTGCTACTGTTAACTGTAATCAGTCTGGCACCGTCTATTGCCGTACTGATGACCAGTTTTCTCAGAATCTCTATTGTTCTTGATTTTGTTAAGAGAGCCTTATCACTGCAGCAGGTTCCTCCGGCAACAGTTCTTATGGGTATCGCTTTATTTCTGACTCTTTTTATTATGTATCCCACATTTACTCAAGTCTATCAGGAAGCTTTCGTTCCCTATACGGAAGGAACAATTCAAACCGGTGAGCTTTACGAAAAGGCTGTCGCTCCAGTCCGCTACTTCATGTACAGGCAGATGGCCGAAGATTCGGGGAATATTACTCTCTTTATGAATATGGCCGGACTGGAAAAACCGGAAAGTTTTGCCGATGTTCCCACCTATGTTCTGATTCCCTCTTTTGTACTTCATGAACTTACAGTGGCCTTTCGCATAGGTATTTATATTTACATACCGTTCATTATTATTGATATGGTTGTCGCTTCGGTGTTGATGTCCATGGGCATGATTATGCTGCCCCCGATAATGATATCAATGCCGTTCAAGCTTATCCTGTTTGTCCTGGTGGATGGATGGACTCTGCTTGTACGTCAACTTGTTATGAGCTTTCACTAGGAGGCAGGTGTTTGGATTTAGGAAGTTTAATTCAACTGATGCGATCTGCAATTATTACCATTATTACCGTAGCCTCACCGGTACTTATCGTTGCTATGGGTGTGGGACTGATAGTCTCCATCTTTCAGGCTACAACCAGTATTCAAGACCAGACTCTTACTTTTGTACCTAAAATTCTGGCCATACTTGGAGTTCTGGCGGCACTGTTCGGCTGGATGGTAACCAGACTGACGTCTTTTACAATTTTACTGTTTGAAAGAATACCGGATCTTGCAAAATGATAGATTTGAATGGTTTAATCGATGGAGCATTACTCTTTTTTCTCGTATATGCCCGGGTAGCGGCATTACTGAGAACGGCTCCTATTACTTCATCTTCCGCCATTCCTCCCATCGCCCGCGGAGCTCTTGCCTTCTTTTCTGCGATTATATTTTATTATTATGTCGGTACAAGTTACGGGCTGATTCCCGGGTTAGGCCTGGGCTATGCCCTGGCATTGATTGCAGAGGTGGCTCTGGGTATCATTATGGGGCTGTTTCTTCAGATTATTTTTGCTGTTTTTCAGACAGCGGGTCAATTATTTTCCTTTCAGATGGGGTTTGGAGCTTCCCAGGTTTACGATCCCATGGCTCAGGTACAGATTCCTCTGATCGGTCAGTTTCTGAACCTTCTCGGGATTGGTGTTTTTCTCAGTGTCAGCGGTATGGTGAGAATCTTTATTATTGGTCTTGCCGGTTCCTTTTCGGTTATGAAAGGAACTGATTTTCTGGCTGCCGGCCCGTTCCTTGAGGAAACTCTCATCAAGTCAATCGGAGGTTTGTTCGAGCAGTCTCTTATTCTGGCATTCCCCATACTCGGCACCCTGATACTGATTTCGATAACAATGGGACTGCTGGCAAAAGCAGCACCTCAGATGAATCTTCTAATGGTAGGTTTCCCGATTCAGATAGCTGTGGGATTTATAATAATGCTGATATCAGCACCCTTTATTGCAGAAAAAATGTCCGATCTGGTGGATATGGGTTTTAATATGATTGAGTCCTACCTTGTCGCTACTAAAGAGGCACTGCCATGATAGGGAACCATTACCCTTCACTTTACAGCGACCCGGTTTTCGGGATTCACCTTCAGTGGTTCGCCGCAGAGGATGAGGGGCGGACCGAAGACCCCACTGAACGAAAAATCCGTAAAGCCAGGGAAGATGGCAAAGTCGCCAAATCAGCGGACATCACCTCTGCAGTTGTAATGATTTTCGGACTTATCACGTTGATGGCATTTTCCGGTAGTATCATTCGGATTACACTTGATATGATCCGGTATTTTATTACTATGTCAACTTCCGAAATGGGTACCTCCAGTGTCGCTTTTACAGCTGTGGGAAATTATCTTCTCAGACTGGCTTCCCCGGTTATGGCTGTTTGCTTTGTTGCTGCTTTCCTCGGGAATGTTGTTCAGGTTGGTTTTTTATTCTCGACGAAGCCCATAACGCCGGATTTTTCAAAAATTGCACCGAACGTCAGTAAGTGGGCACAAAAGTCTTTTTTCTCAGCGGAAGCTCTGTTCAATTTGTTCAAGTCGATCGCAAAAGTAGCTATAATTGTGATTCTGGCCTATGTGAATATCAAGTCTGAAGTTCCCAGGCTCACCAATGCCATTAGAATGTCTCCGTTCAGGTCGTTAACTATGGTAAGCGGAATAGCCATGCGGCTTATGCTGGAAACGGCGGTTTTACTTTTGGCTTTTGCACTGCCTGACTACTACTTTCAGAGGCACCAGCACAGGGAATCGCTGAAAATGTCCAAGCATGAAATTAAAGAAGAGTTTAAGGAAACTGAAGGAGATCCCCTTATCAAGAGCCGCCTTCGCCAGAGAATGCAGGAGGTTCTCTCTTCATCCATGGCCCGTCAGGTTCCTGAAGCAGATGTTGTAATTACCAATCCAACTCATTTTGCCGTTGCATTAAAGTGGGATAATCAGACAATGCAGGCACCGACTGTTACCGCTAAAGGAATGGATAATCTGGCTCTTCGTATAAAAGAGATTGCCCGGGGGGCGGATGTACCCATGATTGAGAATCGCCCTCTTGCCAGAGCTCTTTATGATAATGTTGAAATCGGGGATGAAGTACCCGAAGCATACTGGGATATTGTTTCTGTTGTACTGGCAGAAATCTACCGTCTTAACGGTAAGGCGGTTTAGGGGTTGTTATGGCTGATGCAACTGTAAGTACATTTCGAGGTGTATTCGGCCGGCAGGGCGGTGATATCATTATTGCCCTGGGTGTAATCCTCATCGTGATGATGCTGGTAATTCCCCTTCCGACGTTTATTCTCGATCTGCTGATGGCCCTGAATCTGATGCTCTCCCTCCTTATTATTCTCCTTGTACTTTACAATCGCGACCCTCTTGAGTTTTCTCTTTTCCCGACAATTCTGCTGATTTCAACGGTTTTCGGATTGGCACTTAATGTTTCATCAACACGGCTCATTCTTGGAAAGGGTTCAGAATTCAACGGTAAGATTGTAAGAGCCTTTTCTACATTTGTTGTCGGTTCAGAAGGCTCACAGGGCCTTGTTATCGGTCTTATCATATTTATTATTCTTGTTGCCGTTCAGTTTATGGTAATCACCAAAGGTGCAACTAGAGTTTCAGAAGTAGCGGCTCGTTTTGCTTTGGATGGATTGCCGGCCAAGCAGATGGCCATCGATGCGGAGTACAGCTCAGGGGCCATTACAGAAGAAGAAACACGCACCCGAAAGAAACATCTGGATGATTCGGTGAGTTTTTACGGTTCCATGGATGGTGCTACCAAGTTTATCAGCGGAACGGTAAAGGTTGGTATTGTTATTACGATGATTAATATAATCGGCGGTTTGATTGTAGGAACTACCATCCATGGTGAGCCTCTACAACAGGCTCTGATTACCTACGTATCTCTTTCCATTGGAGATGGTCTTGTTTCCCAAGTCCCGTTACTGCTTGTTTCAGTAGCTACAGGTTTAATCGTTACCCGTTCTGTGAGTGAAGGTAGCTTCGGAGATGAAGTAAAGAGTCAGTTCTCCAGGCAATCAAGAATCTATTACGTTGCAGCCGGCTTTATGTTTGCTATGGGACTTCTTCCCGGATTTCCCTGGTATCTCATGCTTCCCCTTGCTGGGATTACAGGATTACTGGCATTCCGACTCGGCCGGAAACAGAAAGCTGAAGCCGGTGCGGCTGAAGCGGATGAAAAGGCTGCAGGCACCGAGCCCCAGGAAATCTCCCCTGTTGTTCCTTTGGATCCGATATCATTGGAACTCGGTTTCGGACTGATACCGCTGGTTGACAAAGATCAGGGTGCCGAGCTTCTGGAGAGGGTTACAAGAATCCGTAAAGAAGCGGCACTGGATCTTGGACTGGTTGTTCCGAGAATCCGAATAATGGATAACATGCGTCTTGAACCCTCGGAATATACTTTTAAACTGCGGGGGACAGAAGTTGGTCGGGGTGTTATTCGTATGGGACACTTTATGGCCATCAATCCCGGCGGTGAGAGAGACACGTTGGAAGGTGAACCCTCCATAGACCCGGCTTTCGGGTTACCGGCCATATGGATTACTGAAAGTGAACGGGAAAAAGCAGAACGTGCAGGATACACCGTGGTTGATGGTCCCTCAATAATTGCAACTCATTTGACTGAGATTCTCAAACATTATGCCGGTGAAATCCTTGGACGTCAGGAAATCAGATCTATGCTTGATACCTTGAAAAAAGATTACCCTGCGGTAGTTGAAGAGGTAACAAAGGCATTCACTTTAGGAGAAATACAGAAAATTCTCCAGGGACTGCTGAAGGAACAGGTGAGCATACGGAATCTTGTCGCTATCCTGGAAACCCTCGGGGATTTTTCCTCAATCTCCAAAGACACCGGCTATCTGGTAGAGAAAACCAGACAGTCCCTGGGCCGGCAGATCTGTCTTCAGTATGCGGATGACAACCGGAAACTTCATGTACTCACCATCAATCCTCCATTGGAGAAAATTATTATAGATTCCCGAATGGAAACGGTCACCGGGGATGTCGCAGCCCTGGAATCGGAGTTTCAGAGGAACTGGGTGAATTCCGTTGCCAATACGGTAAAATCTGCACGGGATAAAGGTTCCTGGCCGGTAATTCTGTGCAGTGAATCGGCCAGACCGTTAGTCCGATCAACAATAATCAGGGATATGCCCGATTTAGTTATACTTTCAGTTCCGGAAATTGCCGAGGGAATACAGATTGAATCCCTGGGAGAAATCCGTTTAGGAGAATTCTGATGCCGCAATATTTCAGCGAGAGGGGAAAATCCCATCTTGAAGTTATCGAACGTATTAAAAGTAAGTACGGTGACAGAGCTAATATTCAATTTCACAAAACCATTCCGGCTCCGGGAATAATGGGTCTGTTTGGAAAAGTCAACTTCGAATACCGCGGGTATCTTCGTAATGTTAACGAAACAAGGGCTGTTCAGAGAAGCCGAGATGATGAATCCCGTGCAGCGATACTGGCTGCCAACGGAAAAAACATACCTCCTGTAAGGACTATTTCTGAGACTGCAGCTGTCGATCTTCATGCTTCGGGTTCTGAAGAACAGATTGGTGAGGTGTTAAAAGAACTTAGAGATTTAAAAGGGCAGCTTGCAGTCAGCGCCTCAACACCTCCTGCAGAGCCGTTCCCGGTACTTGCAGAACTATCGGAATTAATGGATGAGAATGACTTTGATAAAGTCTATACAAGCAGCATCCTCAATGCGTTGCGGAATAAATTCAGTGCCGCTGATCTTGAAAATCGAGAACTCGTGCAGCATGAAGCTGCAGTTATGATTGCCGGCAGTGTTTCTTATTTTCAGCAGGAAATTACTGAGGGGCCCAGAATCTTTATTCTGGTTGGACCGACCGGGGTAGGTAAAACAACAACGATTGCAAAACTGGCAGCTGTTAACGGACTTTCAGGAAAAAAAGCAGCTGTCCGGATTATCACTGTTGACAGTTTTCGTATCGGTGCCAGAGCTCAGGTGGAAACCTACGGTGAAATAATGGGGATTCCGGTAAATGCAGTGGATGACTATGACGAGTTGCGGAAGCAGATCGCACTTTCATCAGATGCAGATCTTATTCTGGTAGATACAATCGGGAAGAGTCCGAGAGATGAATCAAGGATTGAGGAAATGAGAGAACTGCTCTCAGCCTGCGGTGAAACCGCTGAAGTTCACCTGGCCCTGAGTGCCACTACTAAAACATCGGATCTCAAACAGATAATGACCCGCTTTAAATCTTTCAGATACCGGTCGGTAATTCTTACAAAACTTGATGAAACCACCCGAATCGGTAATCTGGTGAGTGCACTCTCAGAATCTGAAACGCCCCTGAGTTATCTTACTGACGGACAGAGTGTTCCGGTAGACATAGCCGTTGCCTCGCCCCTCCGGTTATTATCGAGGTTGAAGGGACTGGAATATCGACTTGCCGAGCTGGAAGAACAGTATCCCGCTGCAGATTTAACTGCAGCCTGGAGATGATGATGGGTGATCAGGCAGAAAAACTCAGAGAGATTGTCAAAGCCCAGAGTAATGGTTCTTCCGCAGGGGATGAGAAAAAAACCAGGATTATCGCCGTGGCCAGCGGAAAAGGTGGAGTAGGGAAAACCAATATATCTATCAATCTGGCCATTGCCTATTCCCGGCTTGGGAAGAAAGTTCTGGTTCTTGATGCCGATCTCGGACTGGCCAACGTGAATGTCGTTATGGGTGTGATACCCAAGTTCAATCTGTACCATGTAATCCGTAAACAGAAGCAGATGAAGGATATCATTATTGATACTCCCTACGGCATTCAAATCGTCGCCGGAGCCTCCGGGTTCAGCCGGATAGCAAATCTTACCGAAGAGGAGCGAAACAGTTTTGTCAGTGAACTGACAGCACTTGCAGATGCGGATATTATAATTATCGATACCAGTGCCGGCGTCAGTTCCAATGTCCTGGCTTTTATTGAAGCAGCTGATGAGGCGATTATTGTTACCACTCCGGAACCTACGGCTATCACCGATGCTTATGGCATTATCAAGATTATATCCACCGAGATTGACGATCTGGATCTTGGGCTGAAACTGATAGTAAACAGAGTTTCCAGTGTTACCGAGGCGAAAAAAGTTGCCCAGAGGGTTATCAATATCACCGGTCAGTTCCTGAATATCAAGGTGGATTATCTTGGATTTGTTTTTGACGATCCCGCAGTTCCGGCTTCGGTTCGAAAACAGAAACCGTTTATAATAAATGAACCCCGCAGCCGGGCCTCACAATGTATGCAGCATATTGTAGGAAGACTTGAAAAAGTAGAATACAGAGAAGGAGGTGGGGTATCCCGATTCCTCAAACGGCTCTTCGGCCGTCTGGACAGTTGACGGTAATTTTGAGGTCGCCTATCCTGAGGTTGGGAACCGCAAACCAGTGATTGATAACATTAACTGGAAATTTGTAGTCGCAGTCGCCATTATAGCTATGGCGGTTTCTCTGCTCAGCGGAGGTTTGGGGGGAATCCCTCTCGGTATTCTTATCACCAGGGCCTTGATCGGAGGAGTTGTTTTTCTGATTCTTGCTATTGGGCTGAATTTGCTGCTCAACAGGTTCTTTCCGGAGATTCTGGAAGCTGAAGAAAAAATTGCCGGTGAGACAGAAGCCGGTAAAGAGGCAGAAGACGGGACAGCGTCTCCGGGCAGCCATGTTGATATTGTGCTGCCGGCTGAACAGCCGGAGATCGGCGAGTCAGAGGATACAGCGGCTGAGAGCAGCGGTGAAACTGCTGGTGTTACAACCGATGGTGATATAGAGGAGCTTGAGGATGCGGATCAGGCTCAAATGGACAATCTTGACCGGTTTTCAGGGTCGTTTTCGGAAGTAGATGATGATATTGCAGGGGCTGGTGCTTCATCCTCCAAGGGTGATGGCGGCGGGGATCATGATCCGGAAGAATTAGCGCAGGCTATACACACTGTTATTAAAAGAGATGAGAAGGGTTAGAACTGATGGCCGATGATGACATGATAATTGCCGGAATCCCCGAGAAAGAGCTCTGGCATCAGTACCGCAGCACCCGGGAGCAATCCATACGTGATGCTATTGTTAAGCAATACGCACCGTTGGTTAAATATGTGGCTGGTAAGGTATCAGTGGGTATGCCTCAGAATGTTGATTTTGACGACCTTGTAGGCTTTGGAATTTTCGGCCTGTTTGATGCTATTGAAAAGTTCGATCCGGATAAACACGTAAAGTTTAAAACATATGCGGTAACAAGAATTCGTGGTGCCATTTTTGATGAATTGAGAACCATAGACTGGGTACCAAGATCGGTAAGACAGAAAACTCGTGAAATTGACGATACAGTCCAGCATCTGGAAGCTAAACTGGGTCGTGGGGCAACAGATGAAGAAGTTGCCGGTGAAATGGGTATGAGTCTTTCCCAGTACAATCAGATGATGCTTAAGGTGAGCGGCACCTCAATGCTTTCTCTGAACGATGTCTGGTATACCGGCGAAGATAATGACAAGATTTCAATTGTAGAAAGTATCGAGTCTCCCAATTCACTTCGTCCTGATGCGATTGCCGAAAAAGGTGAAATGAGACGTGTTATTGTAGAGGCCATCAATGAACTTCCGGAGAAAGAGAAAAAGGTTCTGGTTCTCTACTATTATGAGGATCTGACACTTAAAGAAATCGGTAAGGTTCTTGATGTAACCGAATCCCGTATCTCACAGCTTCATACCAAAGCAATCAGCCGGCTGCGGGTGAAGCTGACAAATATGAAGAAAGGTATTTTTTAACCATGATCGGTCTCGATGATTTCCGTGAAAAGATGAAAGCCGAGATCGAGAACACAAAGCAGATGAAAAGTGTGCAGGTATCTGGAAAGAATCTGGAGGATGCACTCGAACAGGCCTCTTTAGAGCTCGGATTGCCGTTGAGAGTTCTGGAATACGAGATACTCGATAAGGGCAAAGCAGGAATCTTCGGAATAAAAGGTTCTCCCTGCCGTATCATTGCCTACGAATCTGTTAAGAATAAAATGAAACGTGAGGAGAAAAGCCTCGAAGAAGAACTCGACCTTAAATCCTACGAGCAGGATGATGTGCCCATAGCCACCGATTCCAACGGCAGATTATCGGTGCGCCTTGCCTCGGATGGTGCATGGGCCAAAGTGTTCCCTACTGTCGGAGAGGGCCTGCCAATAGTCGTCGAAGACGTTGTAGGCAAACTTCACGACCGTTCTGTTCTCGAGCAGGATTTAGCGATAATAACTGCTGTAGTTGAACAGGCTGATGAAATGTGGGTAAAGGTAGGCGAGTTCTCATACAACCCTGCCAATGACGCTTTATGCTCCCTTGATGTCAGCGAAGAGGGTATGAAAGCTTCCATTACTGTTACCGAGCCCGGCCCCGGAGGAGCGGATCTGACGGTTGAAGATATCCGGGGATTTCTGGCAAACAACAGTATTGTTTATGGCATACTTGATGATGCCTTGCAGGAATTTGAAGATTTTCCGCTCTTTGACACACCGTATCTTGTCGCTGAAGGAACACCCCCTATACATGGTGCTCCGGCTAAAGTTATTTACAATTTCGAAACTGAACCTGACAAAATCCACATACAGGAACGTGATGACGGCAGTGTAGATTTTAAAGAACTCAACAAATTCCAGAATGTTGTTAAAGATCAGCCTCTGGCCCGGAAAGTCTCGCCGGAACCCGGAAAAGACGGCCGCACAGTATACGGCAGGTACATTCCGGCTCAGGACGGAAAGGATATGGAAATCGGCCTCGGAAAGAACGTTACCATTACCGATAACGGTGCCACTGTGGTAGCAACGGCCAGTGGACACGTCATGCTTAAGGCCGGAAAAATCACCGTGGAAACCATACTTGTTATTCCCGGGAATGTTGACGGTAGAACCGGAAACGTTAATGCTCTAGGTTCGGTTGAAATCAAGGGAAATGTGGAAGATGGTTATTCGGTTACAGCCCAGGGAAAAATTGAAGTAGCTGGTTATGTCGGTAAAGCTAATCTCAATGCCGGGGGAGATATCATTGTTTCCCGGGGTATTAATGGTGGAGAGGGAACTGAGTTCGGTAATATTACAGCAGGGAAATCTATCTGGTCGTCTTTCATACAGAATTCCCAGGCCATAGCCGGAGAGTTTGTCATCGTCAGTGCCGGTATTGTCAATTCTGATGTCGTCTCCCAGAAGAAAGTACTCTGTAAAGGACGCCGGGCAAAAATTGTCGGTGGACATGTGAGAGCTTCAGAAGAGGTTAATGCTGTTATCCTCGGTTCTGCCGGCGGTTCGGAAACCCTGATTGAAGTCGGATTTGATCCTGCTGTAAAAGAGGAAATTGAACAGCTCAATGAAACCTTGAATGCAGTAGAAGAGGAGCGTGATAAAGTTGACTTGAATCTTCAGGGACTCAAGCGGCAGGTTCGTATGCAGCGTAAGCGCCTGTCAAAAGAAAAAGAACAGTTATTTGAAGAACTGAGAGTTCAACACAATGAATTGCATACAAAGATGGAATCAATCAGCAGCGAGATTCAGAAGAAGCAGGAGTATCTCGATTCCCTGCTTACCCATGGAAGAGTTTCAGCTGCGAAAAAAGTACTTGCCGGGGTAATTTTGAGAATTCGGAATGTAGAATTTGTTGTTAAAGATCCTTTCGATAGTCCGGTGACATTTATTCTAGAGGATGATTATATCCGAACCGTGAAATTTCAGGATATTGATGACGACCTCATCCGGAGGTAAAACAGATGGGTATAAAACCGATAGATCTTCAGACCCTTTTTGTCAAAATGGGTGAAGTTGGGAAAGAACAATCCCATATCAAAGAGCAGGCCGCTCTGCAGCAGGCTCAGGTTGCAAAGTCTCAAGTTACCAGAGAGATGGCTGACGACCGTAAGGTAACAGAAGCTCCCGAAGATACAGAAACTGAAAAAATAAAAGACAATGAATCAGAAGAAACTCCGGAAGGCGAAAAACGCAAGAAAAATGAAAAAGAGAAAGATGAAGAAGACGGCAGCAACGTTGAGATTGTTACAGACCCCGATGTCGGACGTCACGTTGATTTGTCCGGCTGACCGAAAATGATACTTCTTTCCATTGCAATTTCATTCTTTGTTTCTCTCACTTTCTGTTTGATGTTTGTTTTTTTCTGGCGACGCCGGGTAAGGCGTGAACTGGAAACCGAAACAATTATTAAAAAGCTGAAAGTTGAAATCGGGGAGATGGTAACAGCTCTTAACGGTACCACTGAACGGAATATTGCCCTGCTTGAGAGTCAAATCCGAGTTATACATGAACAGATTGATAAAGCATCTAAAGTTGCCGGTGTTCTGAAACGCGAACAGGAAAAACAGGAAACAGTCAGCCAGGTTTATTCCTCCCTGGCCCGGTCTAAACCCCTTACCCTCGATGTTGAAGTACCGGGGACTGAAAATCCGGTGATAGATTTTGAATCACTGCCGATCCGTGATAAGGCCCTTGTTCTTCACAGAAAGGGAGACAGCCCTGAGTCCATCGCTTCCAGGCTTGATATGAGTCGTGGTGAGATTGAACTCATTATATCCCTTCACGAGGGGAGGCCTCAGAATTGATATGGCTTTAGAATTCATAGAATCATTTCTAAGAGATACTGATGAACTGCTCGGGATATTGAGAAGTTCTGATAATCACCTGGATTATGCCAGGGCTCTCCATTCTCTCAAATCCGGTGCTTCCTTTCTTGGTTGGGCAGATCTTGAAAAGGATGCTCATTATCTTGAGGACAGGCTCTCCTCCTCTGACGGGAAAAAGATAGATTGGATTGAAGCTGCCGGGAGCCTTGAGAACACGATTAATAAACATAAGAATCTGCCGGCTTCAGCAGATTTGAAAAAGGCCTCAAGCCGGGTAGTGCAGTTTTCCGGGCTTGAAAGGCTGGTTTTAAATGAATCACAGCAGCGTGGAGAACATTTTTACAGGCTCAGCTGTCGGATAGATCCTTCAGAGCCTCTTCCTTATCCAAGGGCCTACCTTCTCTCCTCCAAGCTGGAAACCGGTATGACACTGGTTAAAGCACATCCTCCGATGGATGATACAGAGGCTGATTTTTCTCATTTGTCATTCTGGTTTACCACTGATAAACCTGAGTCAGAAATATTCGCAGCTGCCAATGTCGATCTCGTGAGTGCTGTTGAGCTTGTTCAGCTGAATTATAAAGACATCCTTGCCCGGAATGAGCTTCCTCTAAGTGGAAGAAACGATAGCTCACGGCAGGACGATGCCACGTTGATTGTCAATAGATCCTGCTATGCTGAAACTTTGCAGATAGCAGAAGAACTGGCCTGGCGGCTTGAAAGAAATCCCGGTACTCCCGAGGCGACATTATCCGCCGAACTGCAGAAATCTCTTGAAACTCTGGCATTTCAACCCCTGGAGCCCATGCTCATTGAAATCGGAGAGGCTGTAACACGGTTGGCTGAGCGGAGAGACTTGAAAGCTCGTTTTGAGTGGACCGCACTATCAGGCGGCCTGGATGTATCAACACAGGAAATCCTGGGGGAGATACTCCGGCAGTTGGTCAGGAACTCTCTCCGTCATGGAATTGAACCTCCTGAGAGCCGGCGTTTGTCGGGGAAAAGTGAGACTGGAGTACTGAGGTTCCATGTCGAACCGTCGGGAAGTTCATACCGGTTTCTCTTTGAAGATGATGGAAAAGGTATCGACGAAGAGGCCGTGATGGAGCGGGCCGAACGGGAAGGGCTATTGCGGGAAACTCCGGATAAACCCAAGCCCGGTCTGCTTGATATTCTCTGCACTCCGGGATTTTCAACCCTCAATGATGCCGACTACGACGGCGGAAGAGGTATGGGACTGGAAATGACAAGGAACATGCTGCAGCGGGAGTTCGGCAGTGAACTGGAGCTGAAAAATAATCCGGGAGC
>QNBK01000017.1 GCA_003644105.1 Spirochaetota bacterium
GTAAATGCCGAGGTATTTATTTTGATGTCAAGAACGTTAAAACAGTAGGCATAGCCGAGGAAATCCCTGAACGCGGACTTGCACGAATTTCCAAGCCTGTTGGTGTAATAGGCTCACTTGTACCAAGTACACAGGCGGAAATGCATCCTGTAACTCAAGCTATTTTTGTGGTTAAAGCCCGGGACGCAGTTATTTTCTCACCCCATCCCAGGGGTAAGCTCACTACTTTGAAAGCAACGAACCTTCTTCGTTCCGTAATGAAAAAATATGACGCGCCTGAAGATCTGTTTCTGACAATCGAGGATCCTTCAGTCGAGAGAACCAATGAGCTTATGAAACAATGTGATCTTGTCATTGCAACCGGCGGACAACCTATGGTCCGAGCTGCCCATAGTTCGGGAACACCTGCATATGGGGTCGGAGCGGGAAACGCAATTATTATCGTGGATAAAACCGCCGATCTTGCTGATGCGGCAACCAAAATCAAAGCCAGTAAGACATTCGACCTTGCCGCAGGATGTTCCTGTGATAACAGCGTGGTTATTCACGAGTCGGTATATCTGGATATGATAACCGAATTTGAAAAGATCGGTGCTCATCTGCTCAATGCGGATGAGAAAGAGAAACTCAAGAAAGCAATCTGGCCTGAATGGCCGACCAACCATGTCATCAATCGGGATATTGTGGCATCGCCTGTGAGCAATATAGCCAAACTGGCCGGACTCGACGTTCCTGAGGGAACCTGCCTGTTGCTGGTAGAAGAAGATAAAACCGGGGAAGCATCACCTTTCAGCGGTGAAAAGATGAGTCTTGTAACAACACTCTACAAGAGCCACAGCATTGACGATGCAATCCGCATCACCAATGAGAACCACGCTTACTCAGGTACGGGACATTCATGCGGAATCTTCTCTGCAACACCTGAAAATGTGGAAAAACTGGCATTGGAAACCTATACCACTCGTGTGGTTGTCAATCAGGCTCAAGCTGCAACGAATGGCGGCAGCTGGACCAGCGGGATGCCGGTTACCCACTCCCTGGGCTGTGGTACATGGGGCGGCAATGGCCTATCGGAAAATATAGCGCTTAAGCATTACCTGAATAACACCTGGGTTATCCGTGAGATTCCAAGCTTCAAACCTACCGACGAAGAACTTTTCTCCGGCTTCACGCCCCGGGGGTGATAGAACCTTGAACGACAGAATCGGAATCAACAGCCTGAAAAAATGCATTTCGACTGCCGAGCAGGCGACTGCCTCAATACAGGGCGGTATGACGGTTGCGATGAGCGGATATGCAATGGCGGGTTATCCGAAAGCTGTTATCGAGGTTCTCGCTGGACGAAAACGAAGTGGTGAAAACCTTACGATCAATCTGGTTACCGGCGCCAATGTACCATGGCTGGACGAAACCCTGGGAGCGGAGCATATCATTGCCAGACGAGCACCGATGTGTGCAAGCAGGACCCTCGCGGCTCAGGCCAATAATGGGTCGTTGCGGTATGTCGAACAGCAGATGAGCAAGATGCCCCGGCTGCTCAGAAACGACAGTTTCGGAAAGATCGATGTCGCAGTCGTCGAAGCACTGGGATTTGATGAAAACGGGAATATGATACCCTCCAGTTCCGTCGGTATGACGCATCATCTGATGAACGCGGCAGACGAAATTATTGTCGAGATTAACTTGGCACAACCGGAACATCTGCTCAACCTTCATGACATTTATATTCCAGCGGCACCACCTGATACGCAGCCGATCCCCCTGGTCCGTACCAACCAGCGAATCGGAAAATCGGGAATCCCGGTTGATCTGAAAAAAGTCCGATATATCGTCGAAACCGATATCCCGGAACGAATGGGTACGCTGCCCACGGGTACTGCGGTAACTGAGAACATTGCCACTCATCTGCTCAACTTCCTGGAACTGGAGTTTCGAAAAAACAGGGGGATACTCCCGCCCCTTCAGACCGGGTTCGGCAGTATCGCCGATTCAATTGCAGAGGCATTCCAGCATTCCGAATTCAGCAACCTGCAGTTTTTTTGCGGAGGCATTACAGAGCCTGTTATGGAACTTCTGGTTTCCGGAAAAGCAACAGCACTATCGACAGGCGGACTGGGTATGAGCGAGAGGGTGGAGCAAATCCTCAAGGATACACCGAATCTGCAGGATTATCTGGTGATAAGGAATGGCGACATCACCAACAATGCCGAAGTTATCAGCCGTCTGGAATTGATCGCTCTGAATACCGGTATTGAGATTGACATCTACGGTAACGTGAACTCCAGCCATATCACCGGTAGCCGCGTTGTGAACGGCATCGGCGGCGGAGCGAACTTTGCCCAGAACGCCGGGCTGTCAATTGTTTTGATACCTTCCGAGGCAAAGGGTGGAGTTATTTCGAACATTGTTCCCATGGTTTCCCATCAGGATATCGGTGAACATGATGTCGATGTTGTCGTAACCGAGCACGGAGCGGCCGACCTTCGAGGGCTGGATGATGGAGAACGGGCAGACGCAATAATCGCTCAATGCGCTAGCGAAGCCTATCGGGAGCCACTGTCGGCCTACCTGCATATCGCACGGAAAAAATGCGGCGGGCATCATCCACAACTACCGGATGAAGCTTTCGCGTGGTATCGAAGGCTCAAGGAAGACGGATCTATGTTGGAGCAGCAATCATGAAAAGAATTGAACTGTTTGAAGTCGGGCCCCGGGACGGTTTTCAAAACGTAAGCGAATACATCCCGCTGGAGACCAAGATTCAAATTATTGACGGTCTTCTGGCAGTAGGAGTGAAGCATCTGCAGGTTACTTCTTTTGTCAGCCCGAAAGCGATACCGCAGATGAAAGATGCCGGGGAATTGACTTCAATCTGTATAGATAAACATCCTGAAGCCGATTTCTTCGCATTGGTTCCGAATCTCCGCGGTATCGAAGCGGCCTGGAATTCGGGTATCAAATGGGTCTCCTATGTTGTATCACTGAGTGAAAGCCACAACCAAGCCAATATCCGGCGTTCCCATGAGGAGTCGTTTACAGAATTGCAGAGAATTCAGAAATCCTACCCGCAAATGGATGTTTGTCTGGATTTGGCCACAACATTCGGCTGTCCCTTTGAGGGGAAAAAGACCGAAGAGGATGTTCTGCCTTTTCTTAAACCATATGTCGAGTACGGCATCCGAACGGTCAATCTCTGTGATACCATCGGTATCGCCAACCCGGCTCAAGTTCGTAAAACCATCGATGCAGTAAAAAACGAATACCCTTCTCTGGACCTGCAGATTCATATTCATGACACACGCAACATGGGAATGGTAAATACACTATCTGCCATCGAGTGTGGTGTTGATAAAGTCCAATCCACCCTCGGCGGCCTGGGTGGGTGCCCTTTTGCACCCGGGGCCTCAGGAAATCTGGCAACAGAGGATTTGGCATTCATGCTGACGGAAATGGGATATGAACTGGATATTGATATAAAAAAAATGGTTAATCTTGCCAGATTTCAATCTGATATGATTCCGGCAGGGCAATTCAGCGGACATCTCTACAAAATACAGGAGGAACGATAAATGGATAAGAAAAATACCATCGAGTCTATAGAAAAGGAAGCGGCGGTTATGCGCCGTCATGTGATTGAAATGGGATATGCCGCAGGGGGCCGCGGTGCCCATTTCGGGCCAGCTCTTTCAAGCATAGAAATTGTAGCCAGCTTGTTTTTCGAGATAATGAATCATAATCCCTTGAATCCAACAATGGCGGAGAGGGACCGCTTCATTCAGAGTAAAGGCCATGCATGCCTTTCCTACTACGCGGCACTTGTGGAAACCGGCTACATCACAAAAGAACAAATGTACACCTTCAAGGGTGACGGCAGCTTTCTGTCGGGCCACCCCAGCAGAAACATGAAGTACGGTATAGAGATATCATCAGGAAGCCTGGGAAACGGATTTGCTATTGCCTGCGGTATGGCCAAAGCTGCAAAGATAAAAAAAGAGAATCATAATGTCTATTGCCTGGTTGGTGACGGGGAATGCAATGAAGGCATTATCTGGGAAGCGGCTATGAACGGGGCTAAGAGCAAACTGGACAATCTGATTGCCATAGTTGACCGCAACGGGGTTCAGTTGGCCGGCAAGACAATAGACATCATGGATGTGGATCTCGAAGCCCTCTGGAAAGCCGTGGGTTGGGAAGTCCTGATTGTGAAAGAAGGAAATGATACCGCCAGCATTCTTAAGGCCCTGGAGAAAATGAAAAATTCTCAAAGCGGAAAACCTCATGTGATTATTGCCAATACCACGAAAGGCAAAGGGATTTCCTTCATGGAAGACAGTATCAGCTGGCATGCCCGACCGTTAAATAAAGAAGATTACGAACAAGCCGTCTCAGAACTGGAAAATGCGTAAACAGGAGAAGAAAATGAGAAAAATACCAATAGAGAGACTGCAGGAATGGTCCAAACTCGGCCATCGTACCGTATTGGGAGAAACCTTGGTAATGTTGGGGGCTGATTATCCCGAAATGGTTACCGTAACCGCTGATCTGACACCCACAGCCCGTTTAACCGGTTTCAAAGAAGCCTACCCGGACAGATTTTATGATGTCGGTATCGCGGAACAGAATATGATCGATTTCACAGCCGGTCTGGCTGTTGAAGGGATCCGGCCATTTACCGTTGGTCTGGCAGCCATCGTTCCGATGCGACCTGCTGAACAGATGCGCGTCGCTTTAGGTTATATGAATCTGAATGCGACGGTGATTGGTATTGAAGCCGGGGTACGTTTCGGGCCGCTGGGCAATACTCATTATGCTATGGACGACATCGCGGTGGTTAGAGCGATCCCGAATTTCACAATCGTGTCCCCGTCCGATCCTCTTCAGGTTCACAAGGCACTGTACGCGGCGGCGGAGTATGACGGACCCATATATATGCGCCTGACCGGTGGTCCCGGCTTTCCGATTATGTATCCCGATGATTTTGATTTTCAGATCGGAAAAGCTATCGAATATCGAAAAGGAAGCGAAGTCGCATTCATATCAAACGGAGCCCTCCTGGCTGAAGCAGTCGCCGCCGCTGATATCCTTCAGAACAAAGGAATTTCAGTCCGGGTAATCGACATGCATACGGTGAAGCCCTTGGATACGGTGATGCTGGATAAGGTTTTCGCCGAGAACAAGCTGATCGTAACGATTGAAGAACACAGTCCAATCGGCGGTCTGGGTGGAGCAGTTGCAGAGTACAAAGCCGGTTTTACCGGTACGCCGAAACAGGTATTCGCCAGCCTGGGCGACAAGTTCCAGAAACTCGGCGACCATGCGTTCCTGATGAAGGAAAACAGATTGACCGCCTCTGGTCTGGCAGCTTTAGCGGAGGAGAACCTGTAGAGATTCAATTCGTATTGCCGAGAACAGCCGTTGGAAGGGTCAATCTCGGCCGCTTTCGGAGAATTTCCCCGAAAGCGAAGCTTAGTACAACGGATAACGACCTTCGGTTTTCGCAATTTCAAAAACTCGAAGAAGCTTTTCCACCGATACATCAGGTTGAAAATTATGCGCTCCAGCCAGAAGTAAACCACCGCCTGAGCCGGCCGCATGTATCACCCGGCGTACTTCCTTTTCGACATCTTCCATTGACCCGAAGGGAAGGATACCCTGCACATCGATACCGCCGAACAAAGTTGCTTCCCGGCCAAAACGAGCTTTAATCTCCTGGAGGTTCATTTCGGATGCGGTTGGCTGCAGGGCATTGAGAATATCCACACCGATTTCAATCAGATCTCCCATGATAGGGAAATAACTCCCGCAGGAATGATAGGCGATTTTCAACTCGGGATTCACGGATCGGATTTCGGTGATTACAGTCCGCAGACGTTCCTTGAAATGAGTCCTCCACATGAGAGGTGACATCAACATACCACGTTGAGTTCCCATATCGTCACCCAGCCAGATGAAATCCGCACCCATAGCCGCGAGGCGCTTTCCGACACCAATGCTGTAGGCCTGGATCTGATCCATGAGTTCGAAGATGTAATCTTCCTCCATGGTGAGGCCGATAAGAAATTTTTCCAGGCCGATCATATGCCAGGCCCCTTCAAATATGGTGCATTCGAGATCGCCGCAGATGGCGTAATCTTCGGCACATTTGTCCATTATTCGGTGAGCGAGATTGAAACGACCGGGAGCATCGGGATCCGGATAAGGGAAGCCCCGAACATCGGCAACGCTGCAGGTGTCAGCAAGGGGATAGTCCACCTGTTCGGCGTAATAACCGACCTTCTTATAAGTTATGTGCCATTCGTCGGCATACAGGTTTCCTTCCAGTTCCCGTGTCGGTGAAGCCGAGGGAGCACAGGCGCCGATTCCCACGACGTCGTTGCCGCAGCGAGTAAGGATTTCATGAAAAGACACCCGGTTCTGAGAAAGCGGGGAATCGGCTAGGGTATATTTTTCGATGTCGAGGCAGGCAGCAAGGGATTCGGCGAGTTCCGGTATAATTGTCATATACATAGGTACACGGTCGGGTTCTTTATGATCGAAGGCCGCCAGAACACGTTCCCTGGATGTCATCGTATCCAAGTGGGGATCGAATCTCTCATCTGTCATATTCCGACCTCTACTCCTAATCCATTCCACCGATTACATTCTGGTTGAAATCGATCAACGATCCGGTCATCATTTCTGATACGTCATTGAGCAGGTACGACACGAAACCTGAGACGTCTTCGGGTTTCAGGAGCCGCTTGAAGGGCTGAGATTTTTCGGCGTCCTCCAGCCAGTTCTCAGGTTTCCCGGATGCAATCTGAATCCGGTGTTCATTTGGTGTGTTCATCCATCCGATCAGAACACCGTTCACACGGATACGATCCGATCTGAGAGCATGGGCGATATTCTTTGTCATTGTGGCCAAAGTCCCTTTTGAGGCCGAATAGGCCATCAGATTGGGGGATCCTCCGTGAGCCTGGTCGCTGATGATGTTAACAATGCTGCCATGGATTCCCTTCTCTTTCATATGCCGCACGGTATCCTGAATCAGAAGAAAGGGAGCTCGGGCATTTACATTCATCATGAGGTTCCAATGTTCAACTGTCGCATCCTCAATTCCGCTGCGGTCGGTGAGTCCCGCGGCGTTTACCAGACCGTGGATTATGCCGAATACCGCTACAGCGTCAGAAACAACCCGGCGACAGTCCTCCTCAAACTGGAGATCGGCCCTGACGAACCGGCATCGAGAGCCGGCGGATTCGATGTCCGCCCGGGCTCGTTCACCGTTCTCAGCGTTTCTACCGCAAATCAGGATACCGTCAGCCCCCTGTGCCGCCAGATCAAGCGCGATTGCTCTCCCAAGACCCTGTGTCCCCCCGGTAACGATGTAGTTGCGCCCGGAAAATGGCTGATTGTTCTGTTTCATAAAAAACTGACTATTCCCACTTTTCAGCTTTCGTAATCTGATTTCTCCTTCGCACCTTTTTAACCCATAAAAAAAGTGAGTTCGCCGACGGGATTGATTCCCCGTAAGCCGGCAAACTCACCCTTTAAGATTTCCCTGTCGATAGACTACCTCGAAGTACGGTGGCGCATAGTGTCAATTACCACAGCGGTAATGATGATGATACCCTTGAGAATCTGTTGCCAGTAGGACGACACACCAAGGAGGTCCAGGCCGTTATTCATAACAGCGATAATGAGGGTACCGACGATGGTTCCTCCGATCGTACCAATACCACCACTGAGGCTGGTACCACCGATAACCGCACTGGCAATGGCATCCAACTCATAGCTGACTCCGGCGCTGGGCTGGCCGGAACTGACCCGGGAAGTGAGTACGATTGAAGCAATTGCGGACAGAAGTCCAGCATAGCCATAAACCATGATTTTATGCCGGTCGACGTTGACGCCGCAAATGTATGCAGCCTGCTCGTTGCCTCCTATGGCGTATGTGAACTTACCGAAGCGGGTGTTGGATAGCAGAAAATGAGAAACCAAAGCGACAAAAGCGAAGATGAGGACCGGGAAGGGAATAAAAAAGTTCTGACCAAAGTTCAGGATTGATCCCTGGCCAAGCACCTGGAATGACTCGGTAAGATTATCAACCGGTCGTCCTTTGGTAATCAGGAATCCGACACCTCGGGCGATGGTCATCATACCCAGCGTGGCGATAAATGGCGGTATTCCAGCCTTGGCAATAAGTGAACCGTTGATTGAACCGGCAAATGTGCCTACCGCCAGACCGGCCACAACCGACACGATAATAGGCAGACCCATTGAGTTCCGGGCCAGTAAAGCGACGATAACGCCGACCATAGCCACAAGGGAACCGGATGACAGGTCAATACCACCGGTAATGATAACGAAAGTGACACCGATAGCGATGATGCCGATTACCGATGATTGCCGTAGAACATTAACTATGTTTCGGAACTTCAGGAAAATCGAAACCCCATCACTGATTGTGAGTACGGCCAGTAGAAGACAGATCCCGATGAAAATCAGGAAAATCCCGTACTTATTAATGAATTGTTTTAATTTGATATTACCCTTGGCCGGGTTTTTATTTGTGCTCATTGACATCTACCTCTACTAAATGGTTAGCGTCTCGCCGGCGGCGAGTTGCAGGATGCGTTCCTGAGTCGCGTCTTCTCGAGACAACTCCCCAGCTTTTTCTCCCTCGTGCATAACGACTATACGATCGCTCATTCCGAGGATTTCGGGCATTTCCGAAGATACCATAATGATAGCTTTCCCGCTTTCGGCAAGTTTGCCCATGAGTTTGTGAATCTCGGATTTTGCTCCGACATCTATTCCTCGAGTAGGTTCATCGAGAAAGAGGATGTCCGGCTCGGTTAAGAGCCATCGGGCGATGAGAACTTTTTGTTGGTTTCCACCCGACAGATTCACGACTTTCTGAGCAAGACTCGGAGTTTTAACGTCCAGAGCTCGCCGCTGTTTCTCGCATTCCTCGCTCATCCGCTTGAAATCCAGGCCGATTCGACCCATGAAGTTACCGATACTGGAATACACCATGTTGTCCATCACTGATAAGGGAAGGAAAAGCCCTGAGAGTTTACGATCTTCAGTCAGAAGGCCCATACCTGCAGCGATGGCATCCATAGGCTGTTTTATTTTAATTTCTTTATCATCGATAAGAATCTGTCCCGATGCCGGTGGATAGATGCCAAAAATACTTTCAACAACTTCCGTCCTACCCGATCCCATGAGGCCGGCGATTCCGAGAATTTCCCCTCTTCTTACATTGAAGGAGACATTTTCGAATTTACCCGGCAGCGTCAGGTTGCGAACTTCCAATTTGATATCAGTGATTTCCACATCGATTTTCGGGAAGAAGTCGGTCAGCTCCCGGCCGACCATCATGGATATAAGCCCGTTCTTGTCAATTTTTGATGACAATTTGGAATCAACAAAGGTACCATCCCGAAGAATGGTGACCTCGTCGGATATTTGAAATACTTCATCCATTTTATGTGTAATATAAATGATGGCGACTCCCTTGTCCCGGAGGTTGTTGATCATCCGAAAAAGGTGAGCAACTTCTTTCTCGGTTATTGCTGAAGTCGGCTCATCCATTATAATCAGTTTTGAGTTGTAGGAGATGGCGGTAGCGATTTCCACCATCTGCATGTTGGCAATACTGAGGTCGACCATTTTCGCGGAAGGGTCGATATCAATATCGAGCTCGTCAAAAAGCTCCTGAGTCTGTTGAATCTGCACTTTCGATTTTACCCAGCCGGTTTTCCCGCGAACCGGTTCTCGTCCGAGAAAGATATTTTCTGCAACTGTCATATAGGGAATCGGAGACAATTCCTGGTGAATCATCGAGATACCGTATTGCAGACTTTTGCGAATATCCATTACCTCATGGGTGACACCATCAAAACGGATGGAGCCGTCTTCAGGGCGATATATCCCGAGAAGAACCTTCATCAGGGTGGATTTACCCGCACCGTTTTCGCCCATTAAAGCATGTACTGTTCCCGATCTGACCCTGAGAGATACTTCATTCAGCGCAAGGACGCCGGGAAATTCTTTCCGAATGTGTTCCATCTCAAGGAGGTATTCTTCTGCCATTTGTAACACCTCATTTTTCTGATATGTAATCGGCGCCTGAACAGGCGCCGATTCGCTGGTTATTCAATATTAAAAACGGAACTCTTACCTGGCCAGATATTCATCAGCGAGGTCGGGAGTAACTATCTCATAGGGAATATCCCAGATTTTTGGAAGATCTTCACCTTTGGCAGCTTTGATGGCAGCTTCGATTCCGCCATATCCCTGCCCGTAAGCATCCTGGAACACGGTTACATCAAGTTTGCCTTCTTTCATGAGCATGAGTGCATCTGGTGTCGCATCGACACCTGCAATCAGGACCTGGTCCAGCATACCGACCTGCTCAAGAGCCATAGCAGCACCGATCGCCATCTCGTCGTTATTTGCAAGAACGGCGTCAATCTGCACACCTGTCTGAATCCAGTTTTCCATCAACTCGAGACCTTTGGCCCGAGACCATTCAGCGGTGTTTTCACGAACAATGGTCATACCGGGATTTGCAGCGATTACATCTTTGTTGCCTTTGGTTCGGCCCAGCATACCGGGGTGACCAAGTTCACCATTCATAATGACCACATTTCCCTTACCTCCCAGAAGTTCAGCGATCTTCTCCGCCTGCACGGTACCGGCATAGAGTTCATCGGATCCTACGTAGGTGGCCAGGCGGCTGAGATAGGGTTCATCCGGAATACGATTAACCGATACCAGTGGAATCCCGGCCTTGTCGGTTTCGTCCAGAATGGGCCCAATGGACTTGGCATCAACAGAAACGATGACGATGGCATCAACGCCCTGGGTAATGAGTGTGTCGATCTGACTCTGCTGGACAGCGGGATCATTCTTACCGTCTACCATGGTGATTTTCACACCGAATTCGTCTGCAGCCGCCCGGAATCCGTCGTGCATGTAGGACATCCACTTGTCGTCAAAGTTAGCGGTTGCGACGCCGATGTGCAGGGTATCTCCTTCAGATCCACCATTGGCCCACAGACCCATACTTGCAGAAAACACCAGAAGTACGATCAACAACGAAACAATTCTTTTCATCTCATCCCTCCTTTGGGATATGTTTTTGTTTTCGGCCTTAATTAGCCGTATATCTTCTCGAACCGGCGAATCCGGCTCGTCAAGAACAGAGTTAAATGAGTACTATTTCCTTCTTCTGCTTGAAGGAATCAGTCATGGCAAAGCCTACTTCCGTAGCTTTTGTTCCATCCAGCGCCGAAACTATGGGCCGGCGCCCCTCGATAATGCAGTCAACAAATTCCTGTGCTTCATTCAGAAATCCTTCCTGAAAACGTTCATAGAAATCTTTAACGCATTCCTGTCGGGCACCATTTGCATCAAAAATCTCCACCCTGTTTTTGGCCGGAGTCATGCCGATCTTCAGAATTCCCTTAGATCCGGTAATCTCCGTATGGGTATCATGTCCATGGAAGGCTGTCCGGCTCGCAGCGATAACAGCCATCTTTCCGTCTTCAAAGGTGGCAAGAACCACTGTGTTATCCGCATCATCAACTTCATCGAATGCCTTGTGAACATAACTGCCGCCTTTGGAATAGACGGTTTTCACCTCTGAGCCCAGGTACCATCGGGCCAGATCGATATCATGAACATTGCAGTCCAGAAAAATACCGCCGGAAGACGGCACGAACTCCACCTGGAATTCGGCGTATTCATCCAGGTCGACAGTTTGTGAGCGAACCAGAAACGGCTCCCCTATAACACCGTCATCAATCAGTTTTTTTGCATAGGCATAACTGGGATCAAAGCGCCGTACAAAGCCGACAAAGAAAACCTGATTATCATGCCGGGAAACTACAGCTTCCACATTCCTGCATTCTTCCAGATTGACTCCCATGGGTTTCTCAGTGAAAACATGGAGTCCTTTTTCCAGAGCCTTGATTGACTGAGCGGCATGCATGGAAGAAGAGGTGACAAGAAAAACCGCATCCAGATCGGCCTTAGCCAGCATCTCATCATAATCTGAGTAAGTTTCTGAGATACCAAGTTCCTTTTCAGCCCAGGCAAGTTCTTCGGGCACAATTGAACATGCCGCAGTCAGATCGGATCCAACAACTTTATAGCGAAGATTCTGCGCGTGTCGCTTACCAAGGCGGCCCAGTCCCACAATTCCGATTTTCACTGAATTCATTATTCCGGCCTCCTTGTTTCGTAAACGTTTACCAGCATTATTATCCTCCAATTTTCATCTGTCAAGCAAAAGTTGGAATATCATACAAAGATTTTCACTCAATCGATGTGTTCCCATAAACTACCAGCCTGAAATACTTAGTATATTCAATGCAGCATCTTTAATAGCCGGTATCACCGATTTCATTATTTGAAGCCGATCGGATTGTGCAGGGTTATCACGAAGTTCATTCTGTAAACGTTTACCGAATGCCGTTCTCAATCGTGTACCAATATTGAATTTTGTCACTCCGGTGGAGAGCAAACGCCGAATATCTGATTCCGGCAATCCGGAAACACCATGAATAACCAGTGGAACCGGTATGGCAGTCTCAATCTCACCCAGGCGATTGAAGTCTATCCTTGTTGTCGGGCTGATGAGGCGATGGATATTTCCAACGGAAACCGCCAATACATCCACCCCGGTTTTTCTGACAAATTCTTCGGCTGCTTCGATGACAGCAACGGCATCTTCATAGCCGAAGATGTTAAAACCGCAGGTTACCCGATTCCTGCCGACGGCATCGGGAAGTATTTCTTTGAGTGAAACCCTCATGAATCCTTGAACTTCTTTATCATATCCCCGATTCCCGGGATGGTTTCCAGCTGATAGGCATGTTTTTCTTCAAAACTTTGAAGAAGAGTACGGGTTGATTTACCAACAAGAATAGTTAAGTAGTACATCCTGTACCCCGGAGCAGCCACAACGGGATGGTATCCTTTATCCAGTACGATAGTACTCCCATCCTTAATATGATGGACCGGACCGAAGTCGTCTTCATGGACATATGCGAACTGGGCACCGAATCCGTGAGCCGGATCGAAACGGAAATAATAAACTTCCTCAAAAGCCGACTCTCCTTCTCTGTCCTCATCGTGTTTGTGAGGTGGGAATCCGGACCACCCACCGGCACCGACAGTAAACAGTTCACTTACCAGAAGACGATCAGATTTCCCGACCTGGTTGGGGCCCAGAATGTGATAGATCTTCCGATGGGTTTTGGTGTCGTCACTCCCGTACTGCACCTTATCCACTTCTCCGGGAGTTACCCGAAAGGCCTTGAGCTGTTTATCTGTCCGGCCGCCGGCAACGACAAGATTCACACCGCTGCCGATACCGGTAATTGAGGCTTTGCTTCCAGAGGGTACATAAACGCCATCAGGCTTGTCGTCGAAAAGAATCTCTCGTTTCCCGACACCAAGATAGACATCTTCTCCGATCGAGATGTCGCAGGATCCCTCCATCGGAACGATTACCGTCTCATAACCCGGAACATCTGATATATACTTTTCGCCGTTCTTCAAACGTACGATGTTCATATAGGCACGGGGTACAAGTGAATCATCCCGATCGACGATCGCTTTATTTTTATTGTCAAAAGGCTTGATGTGCGCGGGCATTAGAACTTCTCCTCCATTGATTCGATAAATGTCTCAAGTTCGGACATTGCAGGTGATGATGCCGCACAGGCTGTATCGGAAACAACAATTCCCGCCGCCCCAGCGCCCCATCTCATGGCCTCGTCAGGTTCAATTCCAGTCAGAAGGCCATGTATCAAAGCGGAGGCAAATGCATCGCCAGCGCCGTAGTTTTTTTTAACATCGACGGGATAGATTCCCGCTTTCCAGGTAGCATCACCTTTTGCGTAGGCATTTGAACCATTAGAGCCGCGTTTAACAATTACCAGTTCCGGCTGTCCGGAGAGAAAGTAATCTGCCATATCCCTATCACTCATTACATCCGGCGATGGCATTGAGTTGAGCAGTATTTCAAATTCATCCCGGGTTCCCAGAATGATATCTGATTTCTCCGCGGCCATTCGGTAAACAAGCCCCGCCGTTCTGACCGAATCCCAGGCTGATACCCTCCAGTCAAGATCCAGAACAACTTTTGTACCGGCAGCGGCGGCTGTTTCCATGGCGTAAAGTGTTGCTTCTCTGGAAGGAGATGCCGAGAGTCCGGTTCCGGTGACAACAAGAACTGCCGTATTTAAAAATTCATGTACCGGTATGTCGGCGACATCTATCTTCAGATCTGAAGTGCCATTACGGTAAAACAGCACTTGGCTGTCAACTTCCTGGCGTTCGGCAAAGGCCAGACTGGTGAGAGAACCGGAATCGTCACGGTTTAGAAACTCGGTTCCAATCCCATTGTCTTTCAGGAAATGCTCTACATAGCGCCCGAACTGGTCCTCGGAAACGAGGCCCAGGAAGTCAACTTTACGCCCCAGGCGTGCCAACCCCACTGCGATATTGGCAGCGCTGCCGCCAACGGATTTCTCGAAGAACTCGGATGTCTCAAGGGATTCGCCGGGATTGGCAACATACATATCAACATTGGCCCGCCCCATCACCATCACATCCCGAGAGGAGTTCTTCAGGTATTCCATATTCTCAGGTTTGTTCCACATCAACCGGCAGGCCTGTTTCCAGGGACTTTTTAGCTGCCAGGGCAATCAAAACCGAATTGAGTGCGGCTTTCTGACCCGGCACTTCAGCACCATCCCTAATCGCCTTTACAAATTCTCTGAGTTCTTCTGCAAATGATTCCGCATAACGCTCGAGAAAGAAATACAGGGGTTTTTCGGATTCTACCCTGTCTGAATCGCTGACACGAACCGTAGAAGGCGTATCATTGGCACTTTGTGCTGCACCCTTGCTTCCAAATACTTCGGCCCGCTGATCGTATCCATATGTCGCTTTTCGTGAATTATCGATAACGCCCAATGCTCCGTTTTCGAACCAGAGTGTGGTAATAGCGGTATCGATATCCCCTTCCCTGCCGATTGCAGGGTCAACAAGAACAGCTCCTGCCGCATGAACCTTCACAATTTCGCTGCCCGTAAGATAGCGTGCCATGTCAAAGTCATGAATAGCCATGTCCATAAAAAGTCCGCCTGATACTCGCACATATTCCACTGGTGGCGGCTCGGGATCCCGGGATGTAATACACAGCAGGTGAACATCCCCTACAGACCCATCGACAACGGCCTGACGCAGGGCCCTGAAATTATGGTCGAATCGGCGATTAAAGCCGATCTGGAACACGACTCCCGCCTTTTTCACCACTTCCAGAGTTTTCCTGATAACATCCGGATCCTGGTTCAAGGGTTTCTCACAGAATATATGTTTGCCTGCAAGGGCGGCTTCCTGACTGATAGAGGCATGAGTATCTGTAGGGGAACATATCAGAACGGCATCGATAGCGGCATCATTCAGTATAAGCTTGTAGTCCTTTATAACCCGGGTGATACCGCGATCGGCTGCCCATGTCTCCAGCTCTTTACCGGCGAATGGATCGGCCATTACGGCCACTTCTACTCCGGAGACACGGGTGGTCAGGTTGGCAGCATGCACCTTCCCGATACGTCCGCCACCGATGATTCCGATTTTCAGATTTTTGCTCATAAGTCTCTCCACCTACAGTCCGGTATGTTTCCGGATGTAATCTCGCGCTTTAAGGGCATATTCGAATGGGTTGGCTTTCGCAGGATCCTGCTCAGCTTCCACCACCATCCAACCTTCGTAATCGGCATCGCCGAGTATCTTGAAGAGGGAGGGGAAATCCACTCCACCATCACCGGGAACCGTGAAAACACCTTCCCTGACAGCTTTCATAAATGGCCAGTCTTCTCTCATTCCCACGGCCTGTATGTCTGAACGAAGGTCTTTGAGATGAACATGACCAACCCGGGAGACAAACTTTTTCAACTGTTCGACGGGATCTGAACCGTTATAGGAGAAATGCCCCGAATCAAAGGTTAAGTACACGGTATCCGGATTTGTATCGTTCAGAAATCGTTCGGTTTCCTCAGGAGTCTGGACACCGGTTCCCATGTGATGGTGCATGCAGAGCTTGAATCCCTCGTCTTTGGCAATTCGACCCAGCTTGTTGTAACCGTCAGTCATGAGTTTCCACTCTGCATCGGTGAAGACCGCTTTACCCGCCTGGACACCGATACCTTCGTTTCCCTGACAGGAACGTGTCTGTTCATTGGGGCCGATGATGTCTGAACCGACAATACGAAGAAAACCGAGTTTCTCCCGGAAATCCTTCTCCATATCGGCAAAGGGCCTGGTAATCAGCTCTGTACTGAACCACTGATTACAAATAACCATGCCCCGGAGATCGAGAGCTTTCTTAAGAGCAGCGGCATCAACGGGATACTTGGTCCCCACTTCACTGCCGGTGTAACCGGCCAATGCCATTTCGCTGATACACTGCTCAAATGTGTTTTCCGCTCCCAGCTCGGGAATGTCGTCATTGGTCCAGGCAATGGGCGCAATGCCCAGTTTTACTTTATCTTTATTCAGCATAATTCACTCTCTCCTTAGAATTGTTTCGCCTTGGCAGCTTCTTTCCTGATACTCCTGCTGGCTTCTACCACTGCACTTTTCCTGGAGACTTCAGGTGTTCCCACCCGCCACCAGGCACCGTAGTCACCGGTCATGGACTTCCGGGCTGTTTTGCAATCTATCAGAGCCGGTTTGTCACTGGCTCGGGCGGCCTGAAGTGCCTCGACGAACTCTTCACTGGATTCGGCTCTGTAGCTGTCGTAGCCGACACCCCGGGCTATGGTCGCATAGTCAACAGGGATGTAATCACCATCCAGATGGTCTGTTTCAGGATTCCTGAATCTGAATTCACATCCGAAATGAGGAATGCCCTGGGATGCCTGGAGGTTGTCGATACAGTGGAAACCGTTGTTGTCAATCAGAATAATATTGATCTTCAATCCCTCCTGAACGGCGGTAAACATCTCAGAATTGAGCATCCAGAAACTCCCGTCCCCCAGAATGCAGTAGACTTCCCGCTCGGGAAATGCAATTTTAACCCCGAGAGCACCGGCAATCTCATAACCCATACAGCTGAATCCATACTCCAGGTGGTAGGTATCCGGAACCCGGGTCCGCCAGATTCTCTCCATATCTGATGGCAGGGATCCGGATGCTGCTACAACAATAGCATCTTCGGGAATACCCCCTTCATTCATCAGACCCATCACCCTGGTCTGGGCAAATCCGGAATCAGCATCATCAAGTGTGAAAAGCCGGGTGTTCTCTTCTGTCCAGACATCGATTACATCTTTTACCTGACGACCCCAGCCTGCCTGATAACCAAGGCTTTTGAGTTCTTCATGGATATCGTTAAGGGCGAGTTTCGCGTCTCCCAGAAAAGGAAATCCATTCATTTTATAGGCATCAAACGCAGAAACATTGATTGATAGAAGCTCCACTTCAGGATTGTGAAAATCCCATTTTGATGCAGTTATAAAATCATTCAGCCGTGTTCCCACGGCAATCACCAGATCGGTGTCATGGGCAATTTCATTTGCTGAACTGGTACCGGTAACCCCGATACCCCCGAGATTCAGGGGATTATTCCAGGGAAGAACCCCCTTCCCGGCTTGAGTTTCAGCGAAGGGGATATCAAATGTTTCGGCGAATCTCGCCAACTCTTTCCCTGCACCCGAATAGCGCACTCCCCCTCCACAGATAATCATCGGTTTTTTCTTGCTCTTGATAAGATCGGCAGCCCTGCGGGCATCTCCGGGTGAAAGTGGCCGCCGGCCGGGGCGATGAACCCGTCTGGCAAAGAACTCTTCCGGATAATCGTAAGCCTCAGCCTGAACATCCTGGGGCAGAGCCAGGCAGACTGCGCCGGTTTCCGCTGGATCTGTAAGGACACGCATCGCGTTGACTGCAGCAGTCATGAGTTGTTCAGGCCGAACAATCCTGTCCCAGTATTTACAGACAGCTTTGAATGAGTCATTTGCAGTATTGGTGTAATCATGGGGAGTCTCAACCTGTTGAAGGACAGGGTCGGGCTGACGACAGGCAAAGGCATCACCGGGCAGGAACAGCACAGGAATTCGGTTCACCGTTGCGGTTCCGGCAGCTGTAACCATATTCAAAGCACCCGGGCCGATGGAGCTTGTAACGGCCATAATTTTCTTCCGGTTGTTCTGCTTGGCATAAGCCATGGCAGCGTGACCCATACCCTGTTCACTGTGACCCTGATAAAATTTCAGACTGTGATCCGATTCCTGAAGTGCCTCGCCGATACCGACGACACAACCGTGTCCGAAAATACCAAACACACCTTCAACGAATTTAATCTCTTCGCCATCCGACTCCAGGTACTGATTGTCCAGGAACTTTACCAATGCCTGGGACATGGTTAATCGCTGAGTACTCATTTTACCTCCTCATAGGGCCTCTCAGGCCAAATCTTCACATTTTTTTCAAGTAGCCATTCATGCTCTTTGCGGAAATACCGGGTTGTCGGCAGCCAGCGGTTGTCCGGCAGATGGGGAATCATCCAGATGTAATACATGGCGTAACCCGCTCCGGCTACCTGAGAATGAGTTTTATCAGGACTGATCAGACTGGTGCTCCTGTCTCTGACGGTATAAGCATCGTTTTCAAGCAGCGAAACGCCGAAGCCCTGCTGTGGAAACATTCGATAGTGATAAATCTCAGGATGGGGATGATCATGGGGCGGATAGCTGGACCATTTTCCGGGATGATTGATAACTTCGCCCAGAACCATATTCGAGAACTCGGCATTCTCACCGTCAAAGACGGTCCTGACTGTCCTGATGGAGGTTTCATTCAGCGAACCAGCACCGAATATATCGTTCCTGATATCATCCTTGCCGTAAAAGACAGCCGGGAAGTCCCTGTTGTTGATGCAGGCTTCAAAGCAGAGCTCTGCACCACCCGGCCCAGCTGTGAGACTGACAGCCATTCCAGCGGGTACCAGGAGAACCTCAGGATTCTCATCAAAACACGATGCGCGGACAGCATCACGTTTATGGTCTTCCCAGCTGAAACTCACATTCCCGCCGATCAGAAGGAAGGCTCTCTCTCTGGCGGATTGGTCTTCCCAGATATTGCCTTCAGCCAGCTTCAGTATTCCGAAATCCAACAGCATGCCCTCAGTATTGCCCGCATCCCGGACCACCATGTTCATACCGTTTCTGTATTCATTCTTCTGATGCAATACCATAAATACTCCACTTGTAAACGTTTACGATAATAGATAAAAACAGCCGACAAATACGGCTGAACCTGGTTCGCAAACGTTTACAGACGATACACCCGCCAGCCTCGATTGTAAAGAGTTAATTCCCGGAAGAAACAAATATTTAACACCTCAGGTCGATCGGCGAACAATGAGTTCCGGTTGGAGCGTTATTCGCTCAATCTCCCTTTCGGAAGGTTCCTTCCCAAGCTGACGCAGAAGAATTTCAGCGGCATAGGTGCCAATCCGGTATTTTGGCTGGTGGATTGTAGAAAGCTGGATATCCGGATGAGAAGCAATAGGTATATCGTCGAATCCGATGACAGCCACATCCTCGGGGACACGGTAACCGGAATCCTGTACTCCCTGCACTACACCCATTGCAATAAGGTCGTTCTCAGCAAAGACACCATCGGGAACTATCCCTTTCTCAATGAGATCCCGGATGATTTTATAACCGCTCTGCTCCTGAAATTTATCAAGAACAATTATATCTTCCGATATTTCGATACCCGCACGATGCAGAGCCTTGCGATACCCACTGAGGCGGTCCTCAAGGGAATGCCGCTCCTGCTCGCTTCCAATGAATGCAATTCTCCGACGCTTCCGGGACAGGAGATGAGAAACGGCCATGTCCGCTCCTTTAACATTATCAATGAGAACATAGCTGCGTTCAGTACCTTCAGGATAACTGGTAACATAAATCAGAGGCTTCTCAGGTGGTACATAGGATTCAATGTCTTCGGCACGAAGGGTCATGGACGAGATGATTATTCCGTCAACCTGCTTCTGGATAAGATTATCAAGATAATCTCGTTCCCGGGCCACATTCCAGCTGGTATTGCAGAGAAAGAGGTTGTAACCGGCCTTCAGTAACCGGTCTTCAATACCCAGGGCAACCCTGGGATAAAAGGGGCTGGTAATATCGGGAATAATCAATCCGATGGTCATGGTTGTCCGGTTCACCAGGCCACGGGCAATGGCGTTGGGTCGGTAGCCCATA
>QNBK01000018.1 GCA_003644105.1 Spirochaetota bacterium
CCAGAGCTCCGGGGTGGTTTCCGTGGTAATGGGTTCCATTACTCAGGGTGCCATTGATGCAGGAGTGGAATCTGCCGAAACCTCCGGTGAACTTGAGGATAACGCGGCGGTGCAGGCCATGTGGCGGAACTACGATCACCGTCAGCATAAACGCCGACGCTGTTTTATTAAGGAATTGAAGTAGCCGGCATCGCTGAACACGGATTTGGAAGTTATGTTTTACCGCGGATAACGCGGATTTCCGCAGATTACTATATGCTTTCCTCTTCGTTTTTTTCATTCCCGAGCGAAATGAGCGGAGTGAACTTTTTCATTCCCGAATGAGCGCCGGGAAAGCATGGTTTGATACCCCCGCGGCTCTGCCGCGGACTGGAGTTTGGTTCTAAACCAGTCCATATTTGCGTATGCATCAAGATTTCTCGTTATTTCTTAGTCTTTACTTTTACTTATATATCTAGTATATATTCTAGTATCGTTAAGAGAGGAGTACCATTATGGGATACCCGACTAAAGTCCAGCTCATCGTTCGCAAGAAAGGTGCAGATCAGTTCTATGTCAACTTTCCCACCGCCGTCGCTGAAGCGATGGATTTACAAAAGGGAGAGATTATTGAGTGGTTCATCGAGGACAAGGCCAACATCATTGCTCACCGACCCAACGTACCGCCAAATCCGGTCATAGTAAAAAAAAACCTTCGCCACTCTTAAACCAGTGGGAGGCTCTTTGGCAAGCGACCGCAGACCAGAGTTGCTCCAACGATTCCTGCAGAGCACTCACAACCGGATCACACTGTCTTTCCAGGAGAAAACTGATGATGGTGAAGCCTGCCTTCGCAAGATCAGGATGTGCACAAAACCTGAAACTGAACATATGAAAATCTATAAGATATTCAATCTAAAAGGGAACTTTAAAAGAGTTTCCAGTGTTTCCAAATACTGTAGTGACCAAAAATAATATTAAAGCACAACAGTGTATGACTTTAGCTATCTGAATGACAAACTTGGGTTAAATACGCTACCGACATGTGTAGTGCTATTTTTGGCAGTACAGCCTAATCGTTTAAGACCAAACTCCAGTTCCAAGGCTCTGCTCTGGTTCTACTGATACCATTCATTTAAATGTGTAGGATAGAATCTAAGGTCAGCCTTTAACAGCCCCAGCTGTCATTCCACTGATTAAATGACGCTGAATAAAAAAGAACAGAATAATTACAGGTAGGGCACTAACTATTCCGCCGGCGGTCAGCAAGCCCCATTCAATCTGATACTCTCCTATCATATTCTGGAGAGCGACTGGTATTGTACGAACAGCACTGTTTGTGAGAATCGCAGCATACAGAAACTCATTCCAGCCTGTAATAAAAATATAGATACCCGTGGAGACAATTCCGGGTAAAGCTATAGGAATCGTTACACGAATCATTGCCTGAATATTGGAGCACCCATCAATCAGGGCGGCTTGATCCAATTCTTTCGGAATAGAATTGAAGAAGCTGGTAAGCATCCAGATGGAGAAGGGTATCGCCATAGTTGAGTAGGCAATAATCAGGGCAAAATGAGTATCCATAAGATGCAGATTTTTCATGATAATGAAAAGCGGAATAATGAGAAGCATTATCGGAAACATGTTGATGCCGAGAAATTGCATCAACATAATATTTCTTCCTTTGAATCTGAAACGTGAGAAGCTGTAACTAGCCGGAATGGTTATAAGAAGACCTATCAATGCTGTAGAAACAGCAACAATGAGGCTATCCATGATATTTCTGGCAAAATGAATCTTTGTGAAAAGCCTGGTGTAGTTATTAAAAGTTGGGTGTGTAGGAAAGAATCGGAAATCAACGGTATAAAGATCTTTTTCCGGAGTTATAGAAGAAAGGAAGGTCCAGAAATAAGGTCCAATTGCAAACAAAACGATGAGTAAAACCGGGATATAAGTTGTTAATAGTTTTTTAATCTTCATTTCTCACCTTCTTTAAGGATACTTTTAATGTACCCAGCTATAAAAACAATGAGAAATATCGTTAACAGTATAGCAATGACTGAAGAGTATCCAAAATCAAACCCTTTATATGCGCGTATATAAGAGTATAATGGAAGTGTATAAGTACTGTATCCTGGTCCACCGCCTGTCATGATAAAGATTATGTCCAGGGAGTTGGCTACCCAGATTGTACGGAGCAGTATTGTCGTTAGAATTACCGGTTTGAGCATCGGCAATGTGATACGAAAAAATTTTACCAGGTTACCGGCCCCATCAACCTCTGCCGCTTCGTATAATTCATTTGGAATTGCCTGAAGTCCGGCGAGTATCATCACTGCGAAAAAAGGAAACCCCTGCCAGAGAAGAGCAAGCATTATCGCCCAGAGGGCTGCACTGCTGCTTGCCAGGAACGGGAAATAAACATCAAGTATTCCTAATCTGACAAGAATCTCATTTATTACTCCATAATTCCCGTCGTACATCCATCTCCACATTAAAGCAGTAATAACACTTGGTGTTACCCAGGGAATTAAGATAAGGGAACGAGCAATTCCTCTGCCGATGAAATCGCGATTCAGCAACATGGCAGTACTTAGCCCTAAAAGGAATTGTCCGGCAATAATTACAACAATCCAAATGACCGTATTCTTTAGGGATAATAGGAGAATTGGATCAGAAAAGGCTTGTCTATAGTTTTGAAGCCCTATGAAACCCCGTTCTGCCGGTTTCCAGAGGATGTAATTAGTTAAGCTGTATGTGAAAGTCCGGAACATTGGTATGAAAATAATCAGAATGGTAATAGCCAATGCAGGTGTTATTAGAATGTAAGGAAAAGACCCGGATCGTTTCTTCATGCAGCAGAGTACTCCGTGTTGAATTAAGTGAAGAATTGGACCGCTATCAGAGCGGCCCAATAAAGAACTGATTATTTGGCGAAATGATCAGCTATAGCCTGCATCATATCTTTACTTGTGATTTCTCCAAGGAATGCCTGCTGCATTAATGCGGGCCACAACGATTCTACAAACTCAGCAGTACCGGGATTTGCCGGCAATACACCTGCAAAATCAGCAGAATCAGTTGTTGCTTTCAAGAAACGATTACCTCCTGCAGTTGCATTACTTTTGTTGACTGAAACCTGACCGCTGGATTTCTGCCAAACTGCATTATTCTCGGCTGTAGCAAGAAATGAAGTCCATTTAAATGCAGCATCCGGAACGTCTGATACTGCAAAGATCGCATTTTCCTCATCTCCGAAGGAGGTCCAATATCCCTCGGTTCCCCGGGGTACAGGGGCTGCTGAAATCTTATCTCCAAGAGCCTCCTCAAGCTTTGTTGAACTGCCAAGGTGATGAATGGTCATAGCGGTTCGGCCTGAAATCATATTTGCAATTATTTCTTTGAATCCATCAGCGGGTGTTGTTGGAGGACTCACACCGTGTACACGATACAAGTCGATATACCACTGATTTGCAGCAATAGCTTCCGGGGTTGTTAGACCTGAATTGCCGTTTGCATCAAAGAATTTTGCACCACTGGAAAGCACGAAGGTGCCCCACCAGTCATGTCCACCCCGAGCACCGCGGATTCCGAAGCCATACACATCAATATTACCGTCACCATCAGTGTCCCGGGTAAGAGCTTTAGCAGCTTTCAGGAACTCCTCCCGTGTTTTAGGAACTTCGAGTCCCAATTCTTCAAACATATCAACGCGATAGTACAGGTAAAGAATCACCATCTGTAAAGGCATGTAGTACTGATTTCCATCAGAGTACTTGGTAAGGTCCCAGATTTTATCAAAAACATCGTCTTTCCCATCCCAAGCGGCTATATAACTATCAAGAGGCAGAAGAGCCTTCATTTCTACTAGCTGAGGCTGCCACCATAGTTTTACCTGAGCAACATCCGGAGGATTGCCGCCTGCTACTGAAGTAAGCAATTTCTGATTGTAGACATCCCAGGCAACACGTTCCGCATTGATGGTGATGCCTGGGTTTTCAACCTCAAATTTTTCAATGAGAGGATTAAGCGCAGTTTCAGGATCATCAAAATGATACCAGAAGGTAACGTTTTGAGCACCTTCCGGTTCCGATGCACCTTTTGCAAATGTTGTTCCAGCGATGACAAGGCACAGTAATACCAATCCGATTTTCTTCATGAGAAACTCCTTCCTATTTTTCTGGTCAGGACACGCCTGGCCGAATTTGCAATATCATTGGCTGTCAGGCCATATTTTTTAAGAATTTCATCTGGCCATCCGGATTCCCCGAAAGTATCTTTAACCCCGACTCGTTCAATAGGGATTGGATTGTAGGAGCCGATGTACTCTGAAACAGCGCCTCCTAAACCTCCGATAATAGTGTGTTCCTCAGCTGTAACAATGGCACTGCATTCATCAACAGCAGACTTCAAAACGGATATATCCAGGGGTTTAACGGTATGCATATTAATTACCCTGGCTTGAATCCCATCGGAAGCAAGAGCATCAGCTGCTTCAAGGGCGAAGGCAACCATCATGCCGTTGGCTACGATCGCTATATCATTGCCTTCTCGCAGAACTTTTGCATGTCCAATTTCAAACCTGTCGTCAAGTTTTGTTATAACCGGGGTGGGAATCCTGCCGAGCCTCAGGTAAACAGGTCCAATATATTTGGCAACTGAAAATGTGGCGTTGTATGCTTCATTTGCGTCGCATGGAACAACAATTGTCATGCCAGGAATAAGCCTCATCAATGCGATATCTTCAAAAGATTGGTGAGTCGCACCGTCACCGCCTACACAGATTCCACCATGACTAGATGTAAGTTTTACATTAGCTTCGTTGTAGCCCATGGAAACACGAACTGATTGATTTGCCAGACTGGTGGCAAATGCAGCGAAAGTAGTAACAAAAGGTATCAGACCGTCTATTGCCATTCCTGCAGCAGTCCCCACCATGTCGGATTCTTTAATGCCCATCTGAAAGAATCGATCCGGAAAGGCTTTGCTGAACAATGTGGTCTTTATCGCATCAGTTAAATCAGCAGTAAGTACAACCACATCAGAATTTTTTGAGCCAAGTTCTAGAAGGGCTTTGCCAAACATATCTCGCATCGGCATCTTTGTATTAAACATTCTCTGCCTCTGTTATCGAGAAGTCTGTGTAATATCTCGAATTACCGATTTCGCGCAAAGCTGTTTTCAGTTGTTCGGCATCCGGCCATGAACCATGCCATGCAGAACGATTTTCCATGAATGAAACACCTTTCCCCATCAATGTTTTACCTACAATAACTGTAGGTTTTCCCTGGTTTGGATCGATATTTTCCAATTCCCTGACAATACTTTCAATATCATTTCCGTCAATTACCCGGGTGTTCCATCCGAACGAAGCAAACTTCATATCCAGAGGTTCAACATTCATTACTTCCGAGGTACTACCATCAATTTGAAGTCCGTTGTCGTTAACAAAAAGGGTGAGAGAACCAAGGTTATAGTGAGCTGCAGTTAAAGCGGCTTCCCAGACTTGTCCCTCTTGAGATTCACCATCTCCGATGATGCAGTAGACTCTTGTTTTATTACCTTTAAGCCGCTGTGATAATGCTATTCCATTTGCAACGGAAAAGCCCTGACCCAGGGGACCGCTTGATGTCTCTACAAAATCCGGGAGGCTTTTTCGGGCCGGATGTCCCTGCAGTCTGGAACCCAGTTTCCGGAAACTAGCCAATTCGTCAAGTGGTATGGAACCTGTACGTGCCAGTGCCGCATACCAGGGAGGGCAGGTATGACCATTACTGAGAATTATTCGATCACGATTAATGTAATCGGGGTTTTCTGTATCAAACTCCATAGCATAACCATATAGAACGGCCATGAAATCAGCTAAACCGAGACTTCCGCCAATATGTCCTGCTCCCGCATGGTGCACCATTCTCAAGCTGTCTCTGCGGAGTTGAGTTGCAAAATCTTTGAGTTGCAGGACATCCACAGTACCGTTGAATCGTCTACGTATCATCTCTTTGCTCCATTTCTCTCCCAATCCGCCGAATACGGGATGCCTTCATATGTGCAGCCATGGCTGTTGATGCAGCTTCTGGATTCCTAGCGAGTATGGCGTCAACAATTTTCTGGTGTTCTTCCGGAGTATTTCTGTAATTTCCACTATGCTCTTCGATAAAATCTCGATTCAAAGCAATGATGTCCGGAGTCAGAAGAGTTATCAGTGACTGTAAGACACTGTTGGCTGAAGCACGGACTATCGCCAGGTGAAATAAATGGTCTGTTTCCAAAGTTCTTTCATCAAGACGAAAAGCTTGAATATAGGCATCATGAGCTTGAATAATTGCAAGTCGGTGAAAATCATCAGCTCTTACTGCAGCAAGTTTTGCTGAAAATGCCTCAAGATGACTTCTTGTCTCAATGAAATCAACGATTGTTCTTGGGTTCATCATCAGAATGTTGGAAATCAGACCGTCCAGTGCAATCATGCCCATTTCCACGATGTAGACCCCGGATTGAGGTCTGATATTGACGATTCCATACAATTCCAGCCGCTGAAGGGCCTTGCGGATGTAGCCTCGCGTTGTACTCATTGTATCAGCCATAATCCGCTCAGAGGGAAGCCTCATTCCTGGCTTGTATGTCCCATCTGCAATTAAAGACCTGATATGGTCAATTACTGCAATAGTTGGATCTGAATGGTCATATGAACTCATGGGTCTCCTGCTAATTGGTTAACCAATATGTGTCGTATTATATCTCTGGTTAACCAATAACGCAAGAAGAATTTTGTCCAGGATAATTAAGAAAAACCCCGGCCGAAAGACCGGGGTGATGATTACTCAGTTTTCCGGCTGCCATCAGACCACCGGTTCAGATTAATTAAACATCGTTGAAAATCAAGGCCAGTTCAGCCATCCGGGCGGAGTAACCCATCACGTTGTCGTAGAAGCTGGTCATCTTCACCAGGGTGTTATCACCGGCTTCGGTAGTTCTGGTATTGCCAGGGATGTACATGGAGCTCCACTCTTCGCCCACAGCGTCCCGGGAGCATTCGTAGTAGTCGGTTACATTGAGAATCATGCCGCTCATTTTCAAGTTTTAATCACGGATTTGGTTCTCGGAGGAGTATTTAAAGTTCACAATCGATCAGGGTCGGGCCGCTGGAGAGTGGGTATGAAGTGACTCAAGGATATAAATGATTTAAATCTCTAAAAAAGAAGCAAGAGAATACCTTCTCAGATATCAGAACCTTTATGATTCCGGAAAATTGGAATCAGATAATGAAATTGTAAGCTTCAGTCGCAAATTGGGTGTATTCAATATGATCCGCTTAATGTGGGTTCCGACGGATATTGGGAGAGCTGCATCAGAAAGTATGTATCATTGTGGAGATTTGGTAATTCACCATAAAAAAGGTGCTCGTAAGTATTATGGTCTTACAGAAGAGCTGCTCTCTATTTCAATTATAAATGAAAACGACCCGAATATAGCACTAAACGACTTTCACGATTGGTATGTGAAAAGAAGAATTGGCGCACTTGGGCTATTGTGGAATAAATCCGGTGATGCCTGGCTTGGTACGAACCTAAAAAAGGAAGAACGCTCACAATCAATAAGAAGACTTCTGGAAAAAGATGACATTGCCGAAGTCAAGATAAGCAAGATTGATGAAATATTCTATATGCCGAAAGAAGAATTAAAAATACTGAATGACAACGAAAAGAACAATGCGGCATCAGTGATTGCCCCATTGGACACTCTTATGTGGGACAGAAAATTGATATCGGCAATTTTCAATTTCGATTACAAGTGGGAAGTCTATACTCCCATTAAAGAGAGAAAATTCGGTTATTATGTACTTCCTGTAATTTATAATGATAAATTTATTGGTCGGTGTGAACCTATTATGGACAGAAAGAAAAACGAATTGATAATGCAAAATTGGTGGTGGGAAGAAGGTTTCGAGATAAATCAAGACATGATAGACTCTTTAAATCGATGTTTTACTGTTTTTGCAAAATATCTTAACGTGGAGAAAATAGTTATTTCTGATACTCTCTTAAAAAATAGATTGGATTGGGTAGCAAATTGTGTATAACAAATCACTGCACTGGATTTTATTCCGTTGCGTTCCATAAAACCAGTGAGTTCAATCGTTAAAACGCTCATAGATCTTTATACATTGTGGGTATTGGCCTATCGGGCTATTACCGCTTAAAAGGAAATAATAAATGAATTCAATTAAAAAGACCGCAAGAATGGCAGGGTTCCTGTATTTTATTTATTTCGTAATTCACATTTCCGCAGATGTGTTTGGTCGTTCTAAAATTATTGTATTCGGTGATGCCGCAGGAACAGCACAAAATATTATGGCATCTGAGTTGCAATTTCGTATCGGCATTATGAGCGATCTACTCGCGGCTGTGTTATTTTTTTTGGCGGCCTGGGCTTTATACAGGTTGTTAAAACCGGTTAATAAAAACCTTGCTTTGTTGTTCTTGTTATTAAACCTGGGTGGTGTCGCTATCCAGAGTTTTAGTGATCTTTTTCTGTTTGCCAGCCAGCTGCTTTTGAATAGTGCTGATTATTTGAAAGTATTCCAGGCCGATCAACAGCAAGCCCTGGCAATGTTATTTCTGTATTTATATAAAAATGGGTTCATGATCGCCCAGATATTTTATGGCGCCTGGCTCTTTCCGCTTGGTTATTTGGTTTACAAGTCGGGTTTCCTTCCCAAAATATTGGGGATCGTGTTGATGGCTCATTGTGTTACCTGGCTGATGACTTCTCTTCAGTTCTTCCTTTTCCCGGGCTTCAATGCAATAACCTATGTAAGTTATCCGCTTGGATTTATTGCAGAATTTGGGCTTACTTTGTGGCTTCTGGTTATGGGTGCAAAGGATCAACCATCAAATCCTGCACAATAAAGAACGCCTACCTGCCAGTAACGTAAACTGTTTTATCTGTATGATTCCCAAACATAATGAGAGCAGTGAACTTGTTCATTGCCGAGTGAGTGCCGGGAAAGCATGGTTTCATACCATTCATTAAACAGCGTTGAAAACAAAGCCAGTTCAGCCATCCGGGCGGAATAACCCATTTCATTGTCGTAGAAGCTGGTCATCTTAACCAGAGTATTCTCTCCGGCTTCGGTAGTCCGGGTATTGCCGGGGATGTACATGGAGCTCCACTGCTCACCGACACAATCCCTGGAACATTCGTAGTAGTCATCGGCATCAAGATTGCAGCACGGATTTGGAAATTGCTTTTTACCGCGGGTTTGCGCGGATGGACACGGATTCCTTTGCATTTTTATCTATTCGGTTCAAGGTTGCCTTCCTCTTAGCTTTTTTCATTGTACCCCTCGCTCGTCTGAGTCAAGGGCAAGTGAACGCCCCTTCGGGGCGCCCTTGACACCTCCTCAGCTCGGACGGTGATGGAAAGGAAAAGCTCGAGGAGGCATGTATCATGTCGAAGCTGATGTACAAGGAACTGTCGGATTTGGTTCTCGGAGGAGTATTCAAAGTTCATAATCGATTGGGGCCGGGGCTGCTGGAGAGTGCGTATGAAGGGGCTTGCGAAATCGAGTTTCGCCGTCGAGGGCTTGCAGTCGAACGGCAGGTTATCTACCCCTTATATTACGAAGGGGAGTTAGCCGGGGCATATGTGGCGGATATGGTGATTGCCGAGAAAATCATACTTGAATTGAAATCTGTGAAGGTTTTATCGGCCTCGATGGAAGCTCAACTGATAAATTATCTCCGGCTATCAGAGATTCAGATCGGGTATCTGGTGAATTTCTGCAACGAGCGGGTGGAATGGAAGCGAAGAGTGCTGAGCCGCTAACTCCCGATAAATCTATCCCAACATAGATTCAATAGATTCAGATCCCAGTTCAATGTTTGTTATAAGCAATTCATCCCTGGCTTCAGATACCTCTTGCCTATATTCTGTCCTTGTTCAATAAAATTACGGAAATTATTGATGGCCTGTTTAAGAATCCATGATTAGTCCCGGGGGCGCCCGGGGTATTGACCCAGATCAGTTATGAATCCTGTACCCCATCGCTTTATATCCCCGGAGCCGCTTCTCCCACATACGGTTCAGCTGAGGATGATCAGCCTCAATATAATCATAGATTCGAATATCACACTTTTCAGGATGATAACGATGAAGACGTCCGGCATACTGTTGGAGAGTTCCTTTCCAGGAAATCGGAAGAGCAAGGAATAACGTATCCAGCAGCGGATGGTCAAAACCTTCACCGATGAGGCGTCCGGTTGCAAGAATAATCCGTGGAGCCTTACTACCCAGGCATTCAAGATTGTCAAGAACTTGCTTCCTTTTTTTGCGGGATAAACGGCCATGGAGTACGAAGAGGTTATCAATAGTGTTACCTAAAGCCTCTTTGAGGGACTCCAGGTGGATCGTTCTCTCGGTTAAAACAAGGATTTTCCTTCCTTCTCTGTAAACGGTTCGAATATCCCCGGCAATTCGATCAGTCCTTTCATCATCCTGGGCAAGATGGTGAAAAACATCCTGGATTTTGGCTGTTGACGGCATCAGCGGTGCTTTGAGAAATTGAGGCCGAACCTCCATTATCGCCGGTGTTGTTGATGAGCGGATTACATGATGACGGATGGAACCACACTGCATAAAAATAATAGGATGATGTCCATCCCGGCGCCTAGGTGTGGCTGTCAGGCCGAGAACGTACCGGGCTCTGGCTTGTTTGAGAATGGACTCGAAAGAAAAAGCTGAAATATGGTGGCACTCATCAACGATTATCTGACCGTACCCACCGAGTATTTCCGGGAGGTTTTCCAGTCGGATGAGAGATTGCATAACAGCAATATCCAGATGGCTTTTCAGATTCTTTTTCCCTCCTCCATAAGTGCCCGGAGGGCCGTCGACAAGGTTCAGAAAGCTTTCCAGCCTCTCCTGCCACTGACGGAGCAGTTCGGTTCGATGAACCAGAATTAGTGTGTTGACCTTCCTCTCAGCGATGAGAGCTGCTGCCACCACCGTCTTGCCGAAAGCGGTAGGTGCCGAAAGAATACCGGTGTCCTCTTTCAACATTTTCCGTAAGGCTTTCTTCTGTTCTGCCCGGAGCATTCCGGTGAATAATACAGATAACGGTGTTCCTTGACATCGTTCCTCCTGGATTTCAACTCGGATTGACTGACGTTCAAGGAGACTTTTCACATCATCCAGGCAACCTCTTGGCAGCCCGATGTGATGGGTATGGTTTTCGGCACAGCCGATAATTCGCGGCTTGTTCCAAACAGGAAAACGCATAGCCTGGGCTTTGTAAAACTCAGGATTTGCAAAGGCTGCCAGACGAATCAAGCGATTCAGCAGGGGCTGGGGAAGTGTTTTCCTTTCAATGAAAATCTGGTTGGAAAGAATAAGTGTCATCGTTTTCGGCATGACACCCGGAATAATCTCTGGTACTGCTTCCGGTGTTATCCACGGGGCATTCTCGTCTTCAGTAGCAGTTATGGAAATATCTAGTGGTTGGCGGCCTGCTGATGCATCAACAATAGCCTTTTCGATCTTGTAATGAGGCATGGAATTTATTGATCCAAGAAAAGCCCATTGATCCGGATAAGGTTCTCCATATAAATCAATGAAGACACTGCAGCCTCTTTCCCTGGGAATCTTCTGGAGAGGAAGAGCGATAAGATTCCCGAACCCTCCTTTGGGAATGGTATCCTGGTTCGGGAATAACCGGTCGTAGCTGTCTAAGGAGAGCTGATGATTTCTGCTGCAGGTGAAGCTAATAAGAGCAGAACCCAGTCTTCGGGCCTCTTTAGCTGGAACAGGAGCTTCAAAGAATATCCATATATGAGCACCCTTGCCGGAACGGGAGATTTCCATGGTGGCCGGGATTTTCAGTTCCCGACAGGACTCCAAAAAAGACTGGGTGTCCTCTTTCCATTGTTTCTTGTCGAAATCAATGGCCAGAAAGCGACAGTAATCATCTCCGAAAAGAGGATAAATACCAATTGTATGTTTTCCGGAAAGATGATCAAAGACAACCTCATCTGTGATTGGCAGCAAGTCCCGATGTGAACATTCACCGCATTTTATTTTCGGCTTTCCACAGATACCGGGTTTCCATTCATTTCCACATGCAGGTGAATAGCCAGATTTCCCTTTGTTAGATTCCCATCGTCGTGCATAGACATCGTTGCGGCCTTGAAAAAGCCGGCGGAACAAGGAGATTTTATCTTCCGTTGAAAACTTGGTGGTTGAAGGATTCTCAGGATGCGGGGGTCGGGTTAAATCAGATTCGGCAACCTTCCATGAAATTTTATGCTGTTCAAGTAAAGCTTTGAGCCGCTTATTTTCATTGCGGAGACTCTGCAGCTCGTTTTTATCAGCTGGTTGATCTATACACGGCTGTTTAAAAGATTCATGAACCATCTGTAATCCTTTGCATCCGCCGCTGAGGTAATTTCTATCCCATCATATCTTCGATAAATTCCGATCCGGGTGCCACTCCTGTAACCAGTAAATCATCCCGGGCCCGGGTACAAGCCACATATAAAAGATGACGTTCAGTATTGTATACCTCTTCCATACCGGATTCGTCCCCTACGGATTCAAGACGTTCCCGGGACGGAATAACATCATCGTCACATGCCATGACGGCGACGGCCTTGAACTCCAGACCCTTTGCCATATGCATGGTTGCCAGAACGACGGACTCTTTTTGTGGTGCGAACCCTTCTCCCAGGGTGGAGTATTGGACCCCGGCGGCTTTCAACGCTTCTATGGCTCTTGGGATTACCAGATCGGACCGAACGATTATACCGATCTCATCAGGATTGACGCCATCTCCTATTCGTTCCGTAATCCATTCGGCGACCAGGGTGATTTCCTGGCCGATGTCATCGACAATTTCGATTCTCGGTTCAATCCCGTTGAACACGGAAACAGTTCCGGTTCGTTCTTCGGAGTTTCCATCGGCATCACGAATCACTTCATTCAGGAGACGATCGGCGCTTGTGCGTATCTGGTGAGAGGTTCGGTAATTCACTTTGAGTACATGGGAGCGGCCCTGGATGTTCACTCCCAGGGATTTCCATGAGAAGGGTTGCTGGAAGATCCGCTGTCCCATATCCCCAGCGAAGAAAAGGGTTTCACTTTCAGGTTCGTTGAAGGTTGCAAGGAGACGAAGTGCTGGAATAGAGATGTCCTGGGCTTCGTCAACAATGATAAAATTAAAGGGCGATCGTCGGGTTTCACGAAAATGCTGTTCCAATTCGCAGTAGATGCTGGCGAGAGTTTTTCTGCCCTTTTCAGATAAGCGGTTATTCACCTCATTACAGATGTCCCAGACTGTTTTTCGCTGCGCCTCGGACAACCGCCGTCGCCGACCCAGCCTGAGGGCCCCTTTATAGTCATCCCAGGTTGTGATTTGCCTTTGATCGATGACATCATTCCATTCGGCCAGGAGGAATGCCTCGCTGAATGGACAATCCGGATGGTTTTTCAGAGCTCGACTGAGGATCAGCTTCAATTCGTCCTGGTCGGTGAGATTGCTGATTCCGAAGAGCTTCTGGTGAAGCGAAATTATGTAATCGTCCAGTGCTTGAACTTCAATCTGATCTCCCAGCCGTGGTTGATTATAGATGAGAATTCGGAGTTTTGCGATGAGGGATTCGGCCAGGGAAGGCGAGAAGGTTGTCAGGAAGATACGGGAATCCGGGTTTTTCCGGGCCAGGAATACCGCTCGGTGGAGGGCCACGATGGTTTTCCCGGTCCCGGCGGAGCCAGAGACACGAACCGGGCCGTGATAAGAACCTTCCACAATGCTCTGCTGGGCCGGATGGAGGAATACCGCCCATTGCTCCCAGGGGGCTTCCAGGGCGCGTTCCAATTCCTCGCGGTTTTCCATAACACGGAAGCGGCGTCGAGCGTCGGGATGATCGAAGGGATCCTGAACGGCGGTTGTTTTCGTTACGGGTTGGGGTCGAATCCCGGTGGCCAGGTTCAGGACGGCTTCCGAGGCTTCCCGAGGGAGCCGTTCGGCGATTTCCAGGAGGCTGTCCTCACCGGCTGTCAGGAGGGGTTTTATCCATTCCTCAGGAACACCGTACTCCAGGAGTTCTTCCGAGTTGAGTCCTTCAAGAGGATGGTGGACTTTTTCCTCATGCACATAAACCGGAACGGATATTTCCTGCACCGACTCCTTCAGCTCCACAATCTGGGCTGCACCGGTTCGGGGATGGGTTTGGATTTTTCGTCGTTCGGCCCAATGATAGGCTTGGTCGTGATGGTTTACATAACAGAGGAGCAGGCTGTTCTCGCTCCTGTGAAGGATAATCCTGATGTCTCGGCTTACTCTGACCGACCAGAAGTTCTTGTCTCTGGCTTTATCCAGTTTGTGGAATTGATGACCCGGATTTGCCGGGTTCATCTGCAGGTCGAATGCGGTGGTTTTTACCTGTTTCTGATCATCGCCGGTGAGGCTAGCCAGGCTTTGGGTGAAGGTGTCGGCTATGCGGAATATCAAGGTTTTTTCCTGAGTATGGCATTCTGGGCCAGTGATATTGCCAGTTCTTTTTGCCTGGCTTTTTCTATGAACTTATCATTATCCGATGGCCATTTTATGATGTTGGCGTGCCGGGGCGGCGGCTCCTCTGCCAGAACCTCCAATCCGATTTTCCGTACATAGGACGTTTGTATGAATGCCACTCCATGAAGCTGTCTTCCGGGGGGTAGGATTTTTTCTCCGATTTCCCAAAGTTTTTTCTCTGTATCAACAGTCGTATCAACGGGGTAGCGGAATACTAATGTTTCTCCATTGTGAGGTAATAACGCTGCATGCTTAATCTGGCTGTTGGCATTAAAATGTCTAGAAGAGTTCAGGAAACGAGCCAGTGATTCTTCATCAGAAACATATTCAGTCAATCCTGAAGTCAGCATTTCCATTACCTGAAATTTTCCAATTCTTTCATAATTCTTTTTGGAATCATCTGGAAGTTAAAACGGGCCACTCCATGTCCGCGCTCGGAGCCATCCACCCATGCATAAGCTAACTGATTGGAGGTTCCGATGCTCAGTGAGAATGTACGATGACGGTTCGGCATCCAATCCAGGGAGATTGATCCATCCGGTTCCGGAGCAATCTCTGGTAAAGCAATACCATCCGGCAGTAAGCGAATAAAAAGGAGCGTATTCTGGAGTGTTAAATCGGAGATTCGGGCAGCACCATACCCGTCCCAGTTTTCAACAGCGCATTCTTCGGTCAGCTCATAAATTTCTGTCATCACATTATTTTTTGATCCAAAAGGGCATAAGATTCTTCAGAGCATTGAATTGATAATTCTTCTAATCCCAAGGATGCCAGACCCGATTCGGATATTGAGCTGGATGGCCATTGGTACTGCAGGGGATGTGTATCTATGTTTGTTATCAGTTGAACAGGCATATACCTTCCTCTGTTAAACTATCAAAAAAGATATGATTTTTCAAATTTCGTAATGAATTGACAACCGTAAGGATGTTTTCCCAATCAAAATGGTCATATCGAACCTCTTTAGTCGTTCCAATATCGAAAATCAGGGGTATTTCATCCGAATTACCCGGTTGTGTACTGAGAATGACGTTTGCCCGGTTGTCAGTATTCGGTTCTACGAGTTGTTGCTGGTGGACAAAACCGGCGAATCCCAGTTGAGAATTCCCGGGTAGTCTGGGGCCAACTTTTAAAAACTTATCCAGGTTTAACTTGCCGTTTTCAAGAGGTAGAATAATACGATTAATGTAACGCAGTCTGATACGCTGGATGGAAAGAGGTGAGAAGTGTTCAATGAAAAGGTTCCATGTTCGTTCAATTTCAGGAAAATAATCGTCCAGACTTGAATACGGGGTTAATCGATTGAAGGAATAACCATCCTGACGTATTTGAATCAACTGGTTCTCTGCTTCTTTCTGAAGCAAAAGTGCGTGTATGCTGACCTTGGATTCCAACACTTTGACTTCCGGTTGTTCGTCCAGCTTGCCAGTAAATCCCTGTCTGTGAAGAAATCGTTTCCCGATTTTAGGATAATCCTGTCCAAATATTTTTTCTGCTTGTTCTGTCTGAGATCCAACGATGAAATCCGGCGGCATGTCACAATCGATATCAACAATCGCTTCAACGATTGGCGGTTTCTTCAAATGTTTTTGTCCAGTTAGCATTGTAAGTATCCTACCTTAAATTCTTTCAGATACGAAACACTTTCATTACCTCATCCCCGAGGTGGTTGATGACTTTGACGGCGATACGACCGGAGGCGGGTTTTTCGAAAGGACGGGAGGTGTCGCTGTGAAGCGTTTCCCAGGCTTCCGGATCGATTTCCGCTTTTAAAGAGGTTTTCAGGGACTTGTAGGGATCGTTGGCTCCCAGAAAATAGGAGTGGCGGACGAAGAAGCTCTCCTCGTTGTAGTCAGTATCGATGAACCAGCAGGCGATGCCGTCCTTGTCGTCGCTACGTACTTCGCCGAGTCTGGGATCGAATACATCGACACCTTTAACCTTCACTCGGATGCGGTTGTCACCGTCTTCGAGGATTTCGATATCCGGTTCGCCGAAGATGACGAAGAGATTACCCTTGCCGGTGTTCTTCAGATCGTCGGCCATGTGGAGGTCGGCATTCATCCGGGCCTTGAGTACCGGGATGCGGCCCAATTTATTGAATTCTGTTACATGGGCTTCGAAATTGAAGGCACAGGCGATGAGAACATCGAAATCGGCATCGGCGGCTTCCCGGGCGGCGCTTACCAGGTCAGGCCGGGTAACGGTACCGAACTCAGGCCCGATGAACACCCCCGCCCGTTTCTCTGTGCTGGTTTCCCCATCGCCTTCGATGAAGCGTCCCTCGGCACAGATCAGATCGCCGGGCCAGGGAGAGAGAGACACGAAGTCTATCTTGTCGTCTTTATGAGCTTGCTGCACCCCTGCGGTTTTCAGATTCTCCAGTATCATGCCGGTGAAATCTGTGCCGCCGTCGGCGGCTTCATGATCGAGAGGATCGATGACTTCATCGTTTTCATCCACGCCGAGATAGCGGTGGGGGGATACGCTTTCCACCGTAAAGGGCCCGGCTACACGTATCACTTTTTTATCTTCGTAGGGTTTGTCATAGAGGTATTCATTGTCGGACTTGGCAGCGATGGAGGCATCGATTTCCTTCTGCCGGGCGATGCGGTTCTTCCACCATTCGGCATGGGTCTTTCTGGACTTCACCGGCCAGGATTCATCGACCTCCCGAGGGATTTCCCATTCTTCCCAGGTTTGAGAAAGGGCAGTGTTGAGCTTTTCCCGGAGGGGTCCCAATACTTCCTGGAACTTCTCCCAGATAACATCGATTTCCGTGTTGTTGGCGATGGATTTCAGTGTGATATGTGGCACCCGCTCATAGACGAATCCGTGGCGTATATTTCCGTAGACTGGCGCCGTCGAAGGCGCGTTCTGAGTAATTTCAGCTTCTTTCAGCTGGCCTTCTTTAGAATCGGCCAGAAGGTAAAAGGGGTAGCGGGCTCCCATGATACGGGAGCGGGCCAAGGTGAGAGCGACTCGGGATGTGTCGATGGTAATCCAACGTCGGCCCCATTGCTCGGCGACGTAGGCGGTGGTGCCGGAACCGCAGGTGGGATCGAGAACCAAGTCGCCGGGATCGGTGGTCATTAGGATGCAGCGTTTGATAGCAGACGTCGCTGTTTGGACAACATAGATTTTTGGATCTAAACGACTTTGTATACCTCCAATATCATCCCAAACATTGGCTAATGAGATAACAGGGAAATCTTCAACATACCGCACATAGTTCAGAATGTTTTTACTTGGTATGATTCTGTTAGATTTTTCGAGTTTTTTCATTCCCTCAGTAGTGGTCTTCCATCTATTTTTATATTTTCCAATATTTAGATCAATTTCTACAACAGGATTCCCCTGTGAGGTCATAATATCTAGCCTAAATTGTCTAAATGGTATATTTATTTTTTCTCCATACTTCTTACGGGCCTTTATTAATGACATTCTTTTCAGAATATGAGTTTCAATGTTCAAATATTTTGAAGTACTCTTTTCACCACGAATTTTTTCTTTAAAAAGCTTCCTAGCTTTAACCTTACTTATATCTTTTGCATACCAAAGGATGTAATCACATTTATTTGTAATAAAATCTTGTGTTAAACCACCGGTTTTAACAAATGTAATTGTGCTAATACAGTTCTCATCCCCGAACACTTCATCCATCAGACACCGGACTCGATGCACATTCTCATCCCCAATCTGTACGAAGATGGAGCCTGAATCGGTGAGCAGATCTCGGGCTACCGTCAGGCGGTCTCGCAGGTAGGAAAGATAGGAATGGATGCCGTCCCGCCAGGTATCCCGGAAGGCCTTCACCTGCTCGGGTTCCCGGGTGATGTGCTCTTTCTTGCCGTCCTTCACATCCCGGCTGGTGGTACTCCATTGGAAATTGGAGTTGAACTTGATGCCGTATGGGGGATCGAGGTATATGCACTGCACTTTACCCCGTAGACCTTCCCGTTCTGCCAGGGAGGCCATTACCTGGAGGCTGTCGCCGAGGATCATCCGGTTGGACCAGTTGGCGTCGTGTTGGTAGAACTCGGTTTTGGCGTCCTCATCGGGGAGGCCGTTGAAGTCGGCGAAGAGGTCGAGCTGATCGTCGTCGGGCTTTCGGGATTCGGTTTGTTTCATCAGGTCGTCGATAAGGACTTTGGGATGGACTTTTTCCTGGATGTAGAGGGGCGGAGCTTGAACGAATAGGTCTTCCTGGTCCTGCTCATCTTTGCCCCTCCAGACGAGCTGGGGATCCAGGTCGCGGTTTCTTCGTTCATAGTTGAGGGGGATGGGGCGCTGTTCGTCTTTGGGCATGATGGACTGGTGCTCGGCAGTGGGGATGTGGCGGCGTTTGTCGCCTGAGTGGCGGAGACTTTCGATGGTGTGAGGTTGTTTTTGTTTGGCCATGCTATTGTCCTTTGAACTTGTAAGTAATCCTTACAAGTTGATCTTTCAGAGAGTTCCATATTGATTTTTTGAGTTTCATTGGTACCTGCCGATGATTGCGGTGATTTTCGCATCGATAAGATCTGTCAGATTTTCTTCCAATGAGAACACATCGGTGAATTCAGCGAAGGCCCAACGACCGTATTTCTTCGTGTTGTTTACTCCGGGTATCCAGTAGGCGTCCATGGTGTTCTTTTTGTCCTTGGCATCTTCTCCCCGGTATCCCTTGATTTCCACGATGAGATTCAAGGGTTCATCAGCATCCACATCTACCTTGAGGATGAAATCCGGGATATAGATTCTCTGAGTTGATCCGTATCGATAGGGAACTTCAAACCCCAAGCTGTGGTTTTTAACGTAGGAAATAACCCTGTCATGGGATTCCACTACCCGGCAGAATTCGGCTTCCCAGTCACTGTCGTATACGACTTTATCGATGTGGCATTTCCGTGCATCAGTAACATAGAAGGGCTTTGATGTGGAGAACAGGACGTGGGCGGTGGATCCTTCGGGATTGTAGGCATCGATGATGGCCTTTACCGGTTTTTCTCCCTCAAAGGATGCGGAAATTGCAACTGTTATGCGTTCACAGGCCATATCGGCCAGTTCTTTATACATGAGAAGTCCCGGATAGGTGTCTCCTTCGCAAATCAGGTAGTCGTCGAGCCACTGTCGGGTGATGCGTTTAAGTTGGGGGAAAAGACCGAATCGCGGTTCTTCTCCGGGATCCCGCCACTTGGTGATAAGGAGTTGTTCAGTCAGGTTGTAGAGCAGTGCGGATTTTCTCATTGTATCTAGGTGTTCCAGGGTAATATCCGCTTCTTGTCCGATAATTCCGGAATTCCTTGTGATAGTAGGGCCTACCAGTTCCGGAGAGAGAACCAATGTCGAATCGCTGTTGAATCGGGCGGAAAGCCGTTCTTCGGGCAGTTCAATACGGTATCCGGTTACCCGGGGGAATCGGATTTCCAGATGGTCCCGATCGGGTCGGACGGCTTTGACTATGGTGCGGGCCG
>QNBK01000019.1 GCA_003644105.1 Spirochaetota bacterium
GCACGATAAATTTCTGTCCGACGGTACCGGTAGCGCCCAGAAGGGCTACGGGGATTTTAGGATTCATACAAAACCTCTCAGTCAGTGTTCCCCACCTTGTCACAACTTCTCCAAACCTGTTTTAAACAACTTAGGCATAGTCGATAGTGAGCGGAAAGTGCCGTTTCAGAGCATTTTCAGCAGGATGTGACAAGGCGGGGAACACCATTATTATATATCTGGCGAAAACTTAGCCGTAAGAGTACTTTTAAGTCAAGAACAGCGCTCTCTCAGCCGTAATAAATGTCGAATAATCTGAGTCATGTCTGGGGCCTGCGGTTGCCGCTCAACGGCCCCCGCGGCTATTCTGACGAACCGCTTCATAGTCGGAGGAATCAGGAATTGAGAACCGGGAAAATCTTTCATCAGGATGTCCTTCTGAAAATGAGAGAAGACATGACCGATGCTCTTCAAATGCTCAGGATCGGTGCAGATTCTGAAGTGGATGCAGCCGGGGTAATTCCTTCCGGCAGCATCGAAATTCTCTGGGTGGGCCGGGTGGATGAAGATGCCCGGGTTGTGGATGTTTCCGCTGCCGCCCGGGGCAGTGCCGATATGGTCCCCGCCCTTTTTCCCCACATGAGCCGAAGCGATGTTGTTATTCACAACCACCCCGGGGGGAATTTGCGCCCCAGCGGAGCCGATTTGAATGTAGCTTCCAGGCTGGGTAACCAGGGTATCGGTTTTCTGATTGTTGATGATGAAATCACACATGTGAACGTGGTTGCCGCTCCCATTCCCCGGCAGGTGATTACAACTCTTGATATCGAGGCCCTATCTGGGCTGCTGGAGCCCGGTGGAGTGCTTTCAGAACATCTGGATACTTATGAGCCCCGCTGGGAGCAGATTGATCTGTTGAAAATGGTGGCCGCGGCGTTTAACGGTTCACTGCCCTTGATTGCCGAAGCGGGTACCGGTGTGGGGAAGTCCTTTGCCTACCTGATTCCCGCCCTCAAATGGGCTTCGGAGAACGACGAGCGTATTGTTGTTTCCACGGCCACCATCGCCCTGCAGCAGCAGCTTATGGACAAGGACATTCCTCTGGCTCTTGAAGTTCTGGGCGTTGATGTGAAGGTGGCTCTGGTGAAGGGCCGGGGTAATTATCTTTGTCTCAAGCGTCTGGAGGAGGTGGGGCATGAAGATGACCTCTTTCGCGCCGGCGACGGGATGGAAAGTATCAGAAGCTGGTCGGAGGAAACTTCCACAGGGTCAAAATCCGATCTCCCCTTCAAACCCGTCGAAACCTCCTGGGCCAAAGTCCGATGTGAAGCCGACAACTGCCCCGGCTCCTTCTGCACTTTTTTCGATAAGTGTTTCCTGATGAAGGCCAGGCGTAAAGCTGCAGAATCTTCCCTGTTGGTATCAAACCATCATCTGCTCTTTGCCGATCTGGCTGCCCGCCGGGATGCAGGACCTGATGAAACCATCGTACTGCCGCCCTACCGGAGGATTATTCTCGACGAAGCCCATCATGCCGAAAAAAGTGCCTCCGATCTTTTTACATCCACAATTTCCCTCCCGGTGCTTAACCGGTTTTTCTTTCGTCTCTTTCTGAAAAAAGGGGACCGGGGCGGGGGGCTGCTTACCCGTCTTGCCGTGAAAAAACCGTTATTCTCCGAGAAGTTTATCGGGGAGATTCCGTCGCTGATTGATGCAGCCAGGGCCCGGGGTGAAACCCTGGATGCTCTGGGAAGGGATCTTCTGGCCGGGGAGAGGCAGAAATGGCTCTCCGGGCCCTGCGATGAACTGGAACAGAGCCGATTAACAAACCCCATGGAGGAGCTTCGTACAGCTTTAGCGAAGCTGGTGGGGAGATTCGCCGATACCATCAGTGAATTTGATGATGAATCATCGGATACCGAGCTGGAAGGCCTGCTTGTTGAAGCCCGTCAAACCTGTGCGGGACTTCAGGACGCCCTGGGAGTCAGCGATGCCTTTATCCACCGGGATGAGCATACGGATCAGATATTCTGGCTGGAATCTTCACGAAGGTCTGACGGCAGTGAGTGGCTGGCCTGTCATAAAACCCCTCTCTCAGTAGCGGATCTGGTAAGAGAAGCGGTTTGGGAACCTTACGAAACGGTTATCGGTATGTCCGCCACCCTGGCTGTAGGAGGGGGATTTCAACACTGGAAATCTCGGATAGGGGCTGATCGCATTTCCCGGAATCCCTATGAGGGAATCTTCCTATCTCCATTTGATTACGCTTCCCGGGTGTTTTTGGGAATCCCATCAGATGCCCCGTCCCCTGAGGATTCCGGGGCTTGGGCCTTATTTCTTGTTTCCGGTATCTCAAGGGCTCTTGATCTTACAGGGGGTCATGCCCTGGTCCTTTTTACCTCTTATGAAACACTCAGGCAGACCCTTAAAGGTGTCAGGGAAACTCTCGGGGATGAAGGTCCGCTGCTCCTGGCCCAGGGGGATGACGATCGGGGGCGGCTTTTAAGGAGATTCCGTGATAATCCATCCAGTGTCCTGTTCGCAACCGATTCATTCTGGGAGGGTGTGGATATTCCAGGAGAATCTTTGAGTCTGGTTATTATTACCCGTCTTCCTTTCCGCCCACCGACAAATCCGATTTCTCAGGCTCGGAGGGAAGCCCTGGCGGCCTCGGGGGGAAATCCCTTTATGCAGCTTTCTCTTCCTGAGGCGGTAACCCGTTTCCGTCAGGGTTTCGGGCGATTGATGCGCCGCCGGGATGACAGTGGTGCTGTACTGGTGTTTGACTCCCGGATTTGTTTTAAACAATACGGTCCTCTGTTCCTGAAAGCCCTGCCGGAAACTCTCCGGAGTATTAAAAGTACGGATGGTGTATTCAGAGATCTGGAAAGCTTTCTTTTTACCTGAAAAACTGTAGCCCTTAATGCACCCTTGAGATTATTATTAAAAAAACAGGAATTATAATTTACAATTGGAGAAAATAATGGACCTTTCAACATCTTTTATGAATCTGTCTCTGCCTAATCCCGTAATCGTGTCCTCTTCCAGTCTTACAGCAACTATTGATGGGGTGAAGAACGCTGTAAATGCAGGGGTTGGAGCAGTTGTACTGAAATCTTTGTTTGAAGAGGATATCGCCGCCGGGGTTGAACGGTCCAGAAAGGACGCCGCAATTTCTCATTCTGAAGCAGAGGCCTATATGGAGCAGCTGGGAATGCTGCTTGAGCCGGATGCCTATCTTACCCTGGTGGAAGAGAGTGTTCAGGCTGTAGATGTTCCTGTGATTGCCAGCCTGAACTGTTATTCGGATAAGTGGTGGACTGATTATGCTGAACGTATTGAAAATGTCGGTGCCGATGCCATTGAATTAAATCTATCCCCTATAGCACTGGATCAGAAGACCAGTGCGAAAGATATTGAAAATATGCTGGTGAACATGGTTAAGCTGGCCCGTAAAACAGTTAAACTGCCACTGGCTGTAAAAATAGGTCAGAATTATTCGGCCCTGCCGCACCTGGCAAACCGTATCCGTCAGGCAGGAGCCAACAGTCTGACACTCTTCAACCGCTACTATAAGTTTGATATTGATATTGAGGAGCTGAGTTTTAAATCCGGAAATTCTCTATCCGCCAAAGAAGAGTTCGGACCGGTGCTCCGCTGGATCGGTATACTCTCTGATATTACAGAACTTGATATTTCTGCCTCCACAGGCGTATATGATGCTTCAGACCTTATCAAGGTTCTCTTAGCCGGAGGAAATGCCGCTCAGTTCTGCAGCGTTCTCTACCGTGAAGGTCTGGAAGTAATCGGCAAGGTTCTTATAGACCTTACAGCCTGGATGGAGAAACACAATTATTCAAACCTTTCAGAATTTCAAAGTCTTTTAAGCCATGAAGACGACAAAAACAATGCCTTCTACCAGCGCCTCCAATATGTAAAGGCTCTGAGAGATAAATAAAAAAAAGACCCTGTCCCCTTTTGGGGGAGGGTCCTTTTAACGGATTAATACTGCCGGGGACTTACTCAGTCGACGATAGCAAGTATATCCGAGCTTTTGACAATAAGATGATCCTTATCGTCGATACTGACAGTGGTGCCGGCATACTTGTCGTACATCACTTTGTCACCGACTTTAACGGAAATCATCTCTTTGTCATCACCGATGGCAACAACATTGCCTGTCTGGGTTTTTTCCTGGGCAGTGTCTGGAATGTAAAGGCCGGATGCAGTCTTTGTTTCTGCTTCCTCAACCTTGATCAGGACTCGGTCCTGCAGAGGTTTGATAGTCATCTTGAATCCTCTCGAAATCAATGTATAGTAGCGAACAGTTCCCGGTTTGAATCGGTAACTGATATCGCCCGAAATGAATATACGGAAAGGGGGGAGGTGGGGTCAAGTAAAAACATTCATTAGATATCTATTTGCCTTACTGAAAATCAATGTGTATCTTGTCAACTATGGAAGAATCCGGGAAAACAAATACTGATTCTGCCGAAGAAACACGGCTGTTTTTCTCAATACAGGTTGCACGCTATCTTGGGAATCGCCCATCTCAGCGTTTTTCCGGATTACCGGAACATGATGCTGTTCTTTCAATGATCAAGGATGCCTGGGTGGAACTACGTTCCTCAGGCCAGCTGGAAAACCTGAGCAGTGCCGGTCGGGAAGCGATTTATGTAACGACGATAATCTGTTTTCCCACATTTGTTGCAGATGCGGGTTTACGATGCATCCCGGTGGATTTTATCAGGGGGCAGAGGCTGGGCGAACAGATTATTGCCGTAGCTTCACGTCCCACTTTGGATATGTAAATAGATTGACTGGGGCATTTCGACACGGTTTATCCAGTTTTCTTCCGTAATGGGTCATCGTGACGCATTCTCGACTCAATCGTAACTCTTATACGCTGAATCTTTTATTTTTCATCACACTACTTGTTACAATTTGATCAAATAATATTTTTAAATCATTATCAGAAAATAAAATAAAGCCTATATCGCATCTCTTGGCATGTAATTTGCACATGACTGGTCAGGAGGCTTTTATGAAGTACGACGATGATTCAACACTGTCCCTCTACCTTAAAGAGATTAACAAAATTCCCCTGCTTACCCGGGATCAGGAAGATGAAATATCCAGAAAAGCTATTACAGGTGATAAGGCAGCTCAGGCAAAACTCATCGAAGCGAACCTTCGCTTTGTGGTTAATGTCGCCAAAAAATACCAGAATCAGGGTTTACCCCTGGACGATATCATCAGTGAAGGAAATATCGGTCTGATGAATGCTATTGAGCGATTCGATCCGGATAAGGGCTACCATTTCATTTCTTATGCCGTCTGGTGGATCCGTCAGGCAATTCTCAAGGCCATATACGAGAAATCCAGGATGATCCGCCTTCCGCTGAACCGAGCCAATGAGCTGGTTCAAATTGAGAAAACCAGAAAAGCAATGCTTACCGAAATGGGCGAAGATCCCAGTGATGCTGAGATTGCCAGGCTTACCGGAATTAAAGAGATTGATGTAACCGATCTTCAGGCCATCAGCAGGGATCTGGTATCCCTCGAATCCCCGGTGTATAACGAGAGAGATTCTTCCAATCTGGGTGATTTTATTGAAGACAGTGCCAATGTAGGCCCCGATGAACAGGCTCTGATGCTATCCCTTTCAGAGGACATAGAATCGATCCTGGGAACTCTTACCGATAAAGAGTCGGATATTCTCCGGCACCGCTTCGGCCTTGGGGACAGAAAACCTCTTTCACTTAAAGAAATCGGTGATCGTTACAACCTTACCAAAGAGAGAATCCGTCAGATTGAGAAGAAAGCCCTGGACCGGCTGCGGCATCCTTCCAGGAGTCAGTTGCTCAAGGACTACATGGCTGCTTAAATTAAAAAATCAAACCCGGTAAATCCAACAGGATCTACCGGGTTTTTTTATAGATGGATGATATCGTGAATAAAGCGTGTCACATTGACATAGCTATGTGCATATATTAATTTTTATATAGTTAAATCGAAAAGAAAGCGAGAAAACCAATGAGTAAACAGTACGTCTACTATTTCGGCGGCGAAAAAGCTGAAGGAAAAGCCCGGATGAAAGAAATTCTGGGAGGAAAGGGTGCCAATCTGGCGGAAATGACCAATCTGGGTATCCCGGTGCCTCCGGGTTTCACCATTTCCACAGAAGCCTGTGATATGTATTACAAGAACAACCGGTCCCATTCCGAGGACGTTAAGACACAGGTTATGAAGAATCTGGTTCTACTTGAGAAGGAAATGGGAAAAACACTGGGTAATCCCAACGACCCTCTTCTTGTCTCCGTAAGATCCGGTGCCGCTGTTTCCATGCCGGGAATGATGGATACCGTTCTCAACCTGGGAATGAATGCTGCAGCTGTTGCCGGGATTGCAAAAAATACCGGTAACCACCGATTTGCCTGGGATGCCTACCGCCGTTTTATTCAGATGTACGGTGATGTTGTTATGGGTGTTGCTCACCATGACTTTGAGGAAGCTTTGAATGCTGTCAAAAAGTCTAAAGGTGTTGAAAATGACGTTGATCTGGATGCCGGAGATCTTGAAAAAGTTGTAAAAGGATATATGGCCGTTTACGAGAAAAGCGTCGGTAAAAGCTTTCCCCAGGATCCAAAAGAACAGCTCTGGGGTGCCATTGATGCAGTTTTCGGCTCGTGGAACAATGATAGAGCCATTAAATACCGGAATATCAATAAAATCGGCGACCTTCTGGGTACTGCTGTTACCGTTCAGTCCATGGTTTTCGGAAACTGGTCCGAAACTTCAGGAACAGGCGTGTGTTTCAGCCGGGATCCTTCAACCGGGGAGAATTACTTCTACGGTGAGTATCTGATGAACGCCCAGGGTGAAGATGTTGTTGCCGGTATCCGGACTCCCAAACCCTTAACCTCTCTTGAAGATGCCAATGCCGAGATATACAAGCAGCTCGTTGATGTGAAAGAGCGTCTGGAAAATCATTATACGGATATGCAGGACATGGAGTTCACCATTCAGGACGGTGTTCTTTTTCTCCTTCAGACCCGTAACGGTAAACGTACCGGAAAGGCCGCTGTAAAAGTGGCGGTGGATCTGGTGAATGAAGGGATGATCGATAAAGAAACCGCCATTACCCGGGTAACAGCAGATCAGCTTGACCAGCTTCTTCATCCCATGATTTCCCCTGAAGTGAAAAAAAATCTTACAGTAATTGCCAAAGGCCTGGAAGCTTCTCCAGGTGCAGCTGTGGGAAAGGCTGTTTTTACAGCCGAAGATGCCGAAGCCTGGGTGGCCCGGGGTGAGAAGGTGATTCTTGTCCGTCGGGAAACCAGCCCTGAGGATATCGGGGGTATGCATGTTGCTGAAGGTATTCTTACGGCGACCGGCGGAATGACCAGCCATGCGGCTGTTGTTGCCCGGGGCATGGGAACTCCCTGTGTTGCCGGCTGTAAGGCTGTCGTGATTGATGAGAAAGCTAAAAACTTCAATGTAGGTGGGACCGTCTACAAAGAAGGTGATTTTGTATCTCTGGATGGTTCTGACGGCGAGGTTTATGCCGGTGCTGTGGAGCTGGAACAGGCTGGAATCAGCGGCGAGCTGAATGTTCTTCTCTCCTGGGCTGATGAGATTCGCCATGCCGCCAAACGGGAAGGTATTGCCGACGGTTTTATGGTGCGCACCAATGCCGATCTTCCGGAAGATGCCCGAAAAGCTGTGGAATTCGGCGCCGAAGGTATAGGGCTTACCCGGACAGAGCATATGTTCTTTGAAGAGAGTAAACTCATTCCCTTCCGCCGCATGATTGTGGCCGACAGCCTGGATGAGCGTCTGGAAGCCCTTAAACCCATCCTGGAACTTCAAATTATTGACTTCAAGGGTATCTTTGAAGCAATGGACGGTAAACCGGTTACTGTGCGACTTCTGGATCCTCCTCTTCATGAGTTTGTTCCTCACAGTGAAGCTGAAGTGCGGGCACTGGCTGCAGAGCTGGGTAAAGATGCTGATAAACTGATTAAAAGAGTTGAAGGTTTGCAGGAACTCAATCCCATGCTCGGTCATCGGGGCTGCCGCCTGGGTATTACCTATCCGGAAGTATACGACATGCAGGTTGAGGCCATCATGAAGGCCGCTGTAGCCGTAGCGAAGAACGGAGTCTCGGTACATCCTGAAATTATGATTCCTCTGGTGGGAACAACCGCTGAGCTTGAATCCCTCAGAGCTAATGCTCAGAAGGTTATTGACAAGGTTCTTTCAGAAACTGATGTGAAGGTTGAATACCTGATCGGAACCATGATTGAGATTCCCAGAGCCGCGTTGACGTCCAACCTCATTGCACCTCATGCTGATTTTTATTCTTTCGGTACTAACGATTTAACTCAGATGACCTTCGGCTACAGCCGGGATGATGTGGGAAGCTTCGTTCCTGAGTACATTGAAAAGAAAATCCTTAAAGACGATCCATTCCAGACTCTGGACACCGTCGGTGTCGGACAGCTCGTGGAAATGGGTGTTGACAAGGGTAGAAGTGTCAAGCCCATGCTGAAAACCGGTATCTGCGGTGAACATGGCGGCGATCCCGATTCCATTGCTTTCTGTTACAAGGCCGGGTTGAATTATGTTTCCTGTTCACCTTACCGTGTACCTATTGCCAGACTTGCCGCAGCCCAGGCTGTTATTGCTGCGAAGTAATTTTAATTTCATCCGGTTGGCCGTCTGAATCAGAGCCGTTTCGGGAAATCGGGGCGGCTTTTTTTTGTCATTTTTTTTCTGTAGAAAAAGTACCTCGACAATCAGGTGTCAGACGGGTTAGGCTTTCCAGCGATGAATGTAGTCATTCTCGGTGCCGGACTTGTCGGTTGGCGGCTGGCCCGTCAGCTGATCAGTGAAGGTAAAGAAGTCACTATTATTGAACAGAACCCGGAAGAAGCACGGCGTGCTGCAGACCGTCTGGACTGCCGGGTAGTCACCGGTGAGGGTAACAGCGTTCCTGTTCTCAAAAAAGCGGGAATAGAGCAGGCTGACTTTTTTGTCAGTGTTACCGAGTCCGATGAAATCAACATGATCGCATGCTCTCTTGTAGCAGCCGAGTATTCTGAGCCGGTTACTGTGGCTCGGGTTCGGAATGTGGCCTATTCCACCAGTCGGATGGTCAGGCAGCGTCTTTACGGTATCGATCATGTGATAAATCCTGAAATAGAAGCGGCCCGGGCTGTTATCCGATCTCTGGAAAGAGGTGCGGTGGGTACTGTTAACCTCTTCGCCGATTCGGGCCTTACCATGACCTCCATAACGATAGACCCCGGCTGTTCTCTTGTCGGCCGCCTGGTGATGGATATACGAAAATCTCTTACCGGGGATTTTTTGCTTCCTCTGATAATAAGACACGGTGAATCAATGATACCCGGGGGCGATACCATGGTTCTTGCCCAGGATATGATTTATATCATAGCCGCCGCCGAGGGCACTGATGCCGTAATTACTGCTGCCGGTCTGCGCCGGCGTGAACTGAAGAGGATTGCAATTGCCGGGGGAGGCAGGATTGGCCGATATGTTGCTGACTATCTGTTGGGACACGGTGAGAATCATGATGCTGATACATCCCCGGGTGCACTGTCCAAGCTCATCGGACGTCTGAAAAAAAAACCGACTAATCGCAGTGTTCATTTTATTGAGCGGGATTATGCGGTTGGACGTGAGCTTGCCGAGAGTTATCCCACTGCACTGATAACCAACGCCGATATATCTGATGAGGAGGTTTCTGACTCAGGAATCCTTGAGGGATACGATCTGCTTATCAGCGCTACAGGCAATCAGGAACTGAATCTTGTCAGTGCCATGCATGCCAGAAATCATGGAGTAAGCCGAACAATCGCCCTGGTTCGAAAAGCTGCATATGTCAGTATGGCCAGAGAGATGGGAGTCGATGTCACTGTCAGTGTTACCGATACGATGGTGGACAGTATTCTCCGTATATTAAGAAAAGGTAATGTCCGCAGTGTTCATACAATTGCCGGAAGTGATTTTGAAATTATTGATTTTCTGCTGGATAATGAATCTTCATTGGTGGGCAAGCTTATCAGAGATCTGAAATTACCGAAAAACAGTTTAATCCTCATGGTGAACAGAGGTAGTGAGTACCTGCTTCCCGATGGCAACCTTGTTCTGAGTGAACAGGACCGTCTGATGGTGATTACTCCCCAGGAGGCGGTTAAGAAACTTGAGGAAGCGGTTGCCGGCTCATGATCCGTTTCTCACCGGTACTGCACATAGTCAGCCTGCTGCTGATACTTATTTCACTGTTCATGCTTCTTCCTGCGGGGATTGCCATATATAACGGCGATATTGTTTCTGCAGAGGCCTTTGGGTTTACGATTATCTTTACCCTTATTCTCTGTACTGTTCTCTGGTGGCTCTCCAGACCGAAAAACGGTACGAAGCATCACTTGAGAACCCGGGAAGGTTTTCTGATGGTTACGGCAAGCTGGATTGCCGCCTCTGCAGTCGGAGCATTGCCATTTGTCCTGTCCGGTGCCATTCCCTCATATACAGATGCTTTTTTTGAAACCATGAGTGGTTTTACAACCACTGGGGCATCGATTCTTACCGTAATTGAATCCGTTCCGCGTTCAATACTGTTCTGGCGCTCTCTTACTCACTGGCTCGGGGGAATGGGGATAGTGGTTCTCGCCGTTGCCATACTGCCTTTTTTAGGGGCTGGTGGAGTACAGCTGGTCCGGGCGGAGTCCCCGGGGCCGACTCTGGATAAAATTGCTCCCAAAATAACTCAGACGGCAAAGATTCTCTGGTTTCTGTACCTGGGGCTGACGGTACTTGAAACCGTTTTACTCATGCTGGGGGGAATGGACCTTTTTGATGCTCTCACCCACACTTTCGGTACTCTGGCTACTGGCGGATTTTCTCCACGAAATGCCAGCGTCGGGGCCTATAATTCCGGATATATCGATTGGGTTATTACGATTTTCATGATTATGGCCGGAATGAACTTTGGTCTTTATTACAAACTTCTCAATGGAGATATCAGAGATATTTTCAGGAATACAGAGTTTAAAGTTTATCTGGGTATTTATGGTTTCTCAGTGCTGATTATTACGATTTCATTGCTGAATATGTACGGTGGTTTTGGAAAGGCCTTGAGATTTGCCGGTTTCCAGGCCGCTTCGATTATAACAACTACCGGATATGCCACGGCTGATTTCGATCTCTGGCCCATGGCGGCCAAGGGCGTATTGTTTTTTCTGATGTTTGTCGGAGGCTGTTCCGGGTCAACCGGCGGCGGTCCCAAGGTGATTCGGATTGTCGCTTTGTTCAAGTTGGCGTTGAACGAAATGCGGTACATGGCCCGGCCTCTGAGTATTTTCCGTGTTCGGATTAATGGTGAACCGGTAAAGAAGGATTTTCTCTACGCTGTCAGCGGTTTCATTCTGCTGTATCTGCTCTGCCTGATGGTTGTTACTATTGTTGTCAGTATTTTTGGAGCTGATATTACCACCGGATTTACCACCGCTTTGGTAACTGTCGGTAACATCGGTCCGGGATTCGGTAAAATCGGTCCGACAATGAATTATGCTTTTTATAATCCATTTGTAAAATGGGTGCTTAGCGGAGCCATGCTTGCCGGGAGATTGGAAATTTATACGGTACTTATACTGCTGACACCGTCATTCTGGTCCAGGCGTTAAGCCATCTTAAAAGAACATGAAAATGCTGTACGAAAAATTGATAGAAGCTTCTGAATCTATTAAATCTGTGATAACCGGGAAACCTGAAATAGCCGTAATTCTCGGATCAGGTCTGGGGGCTCTAAGCGATCAACTGGAAAACCCCGTTGTTATACCTTACGGGGATATTCCTCATTTCCCTCTCTCAACGGTAGCAGGTCATGCAGGTCGGCTTTTATTCGGTAGTCTTCACGGAAAGTCGGTGATGATGATGGAAGGGCGGCCTCATTATTATGAAGGTTATTCTATGAGGCAGATTGCCTTCCCTGTTTTTCTAATGAAATTTCTTGGTGTAAAAAAACTGGTAATTACAAACGCCTGCGGAGGAATCAATGATGATTTTTCTCCTGGAACTCTGATGATTATTGATGATTTTATCAATCTGGTATCGGATAATCCTCTGATAGGTATTAATGATGAGAGAATCGGACCTCGTTTCCCGGATATGAGTGAACCATACAGCCTGAAGATGATATCACTTGCTGAAAAAGTTGCTGATAATCTGGGAATAGAGAATTTCCGGGGTGTATATGCCGGATTTCAGGGACCGTATTATGAAACTGCTGCAGAAATCAGGAGTATCAGACGCATGGGTGCAGATGCCGTGGGTATGTCTACAGTTCCGGAAACCATTGCGGCGAATTATGTGGGGATTGAATGCTTTGCCATTGCCTGCATCACCAACATGGCCACCGGGATTCAGAAGATGAAGCATTCTCATCAGAGAGTCTTGGAGATTGCCAGACTTTCGTCTGTAAATCTATCCCTATGGATCTCTTCCCTGATAGATGCCCTTGAGAGTCCCCGATGAAGAAACCGGAATTACTGGCCCCTGCCGGGGATGATGTATCCTTGAGAGCGGCATTGGACGCCGGAGCCGATGCAGTTTATTTCGGTGCCGGAGCCTTTAATATGCGAAAACGTGCCCGTAATTTCAGTCCGGATGATATTGCCGGTGTGGTTTCTCTCTGTCATGAATACGGTGCCCGGGCCTATCTGGCTATTAACATCATTGTGTATGAAACGGAGTTTGGCCTGTTGGAGTCAACTCTTGATAAGGCCTCAGAAGCCGGGGTCGATGCGGTAATCTGCTGGGATTTTGCGGTTATTGATGCAGCTTTGCAGCGGAACCTTGAGGTACACCTTTCCACCCAGGCTTCGGTGAGTAATTCAAGGGCCATTCTTCAGTACTACCGAAAGAGCGGTATCCGCCGTTTTGTGCTGGCCAGAGAATGCTCTCTGGACCATCTGCAGAAAATTCATCTGAATCTTGAAGAAGAACTGGGAGAAGAAGCCTCCCGGTTAGAGCTTGAAGTTTTCATTCACGGTGCCATGTGTGTGTCTGTCAGCGGACGGTGTTTCATGTCTGAACTTGTCAGTGGAGAGTCGGGGAACCGGGGGGCCTGCCTGCAGCCTTGCCGGCGAAAGTACCGGATTATCGATGTTGAGGGTGACTATGAGTATGAAATAGGCCAGGATTATGTGATGAGCCCCAAAGATATGTGCACAATGCCCTTTTTTGAGAAGATACTGGAGTCGCCGGTGGCCTCTTTGAAGATAGAGGGGCGGATGAGGAGCCCGGAGTACGTTTCTACAGTCGTCGGTGCTTACCGAAAAGCCATCGATTTCTACTTTGAGAGGAACGGTAAAACCGATCAGATGGAGTTCAGTGGGCTTAAATCCAGCCTCACCGATGAACTGCGGACCGTGTTCAACCGGGATTTTTCGGATGGTTACTACATGGGACGGCCGGTGGGGGATTGGGCGAAAACCCCCAACAGCCAGGCTCTCAAGCGCAAGGAAACTGTGGGTATTGTTGTTAATTATTTCCGAAAAATCGGTGTGGCCGAAATCAAAGTACAGGGTGCCTCTTTCATAATCGGGGATGAGCTGCTGATTCAAGGGCCTACCACCGGAAATCTTTCTGTGGATGTTGAATCGATTCAGATTGATCATAAAGCGGTTTTATCCGCTGAAAAGGGCGACCGCATTGCCGTACCTGTTTCCAGACGGGTTCGTGCCAATGATGCTGTTTTCCGGCGTTTTGAGGTAACCCAGTAAGGTATAGGACTGAAAATATCCGTATAACTGAAAAAACTCCCGATTTTTTCAGTTATACTCATAGATTATGCAGCAAGATGATGCGATACAGCTCCTCACCCCAACAATTGAAGAACGGATTCGAATCAACCCCCTTTTGAATATCGATACATTTATTATTCCTTCTCCCTACATCAGCGATCCCACCGCTCAGAAAGATGCCGAGCACAGCTATGTCTGGACCGAAGAAGGGGAAATCCTGGGTTATATTCTTACCTATGTTTCTACCGATGGGTCGGAGTTCCTTATTTACAAACTGGTAACCAGCCCCTACGGCCGGGGCCGGGGGATAGGGACCGCCTTTATCGAATACCTGGCGGAACATATACCTGAGAAGTCACATCTTTACCTCTACGTCTGGGAAAAACAGCATGATACAGTGGAATTTTTCCGGAACAAGGGGTTTGTACCTGAGGACAGCATCGTTTACCGCAATATGGTGTATCACAAGTTGAATGCCGTGCGTGAAGTGGTACTGGACAAGGTAGGAGGAGAAGAGCGGAAAACTCCGGCGGCGGATGAAATCGGAAAAACCCGGCACGATGCCCGTAAAACACTCAGTTCTCTCAATGCCATGGTAAATGCTCTGGCACCGGAGAATGCCGGACGTATCATTGAAGATATAAATCGGGAAACCACCACTTTGGTGAATATGCTGAATATGTACCGGGATTCCATGTCCATGGCCCATGAAGTGAACTTGCAGGATCTCATTCTTGAACGGCTGGTTCCCTATATTGAGGCCAGCCGGGAGAGTGTGGATCTGAACATTCATCTTTCGGCTACCAAACCCATGGTTCTCGGGCATTGGCTGAATATCAGCCGGGCTCTGGTGAATCTGGCTTCAAACGCGATTGATGCCATGGCCGACTGTAACCGTCCCGGCAGACTTTCCATATCTATCAAAGACGGTGATGAGGGGTTTGTTACCCTTCATATTGAGGATAATGGGGCCGGAATTCCTCCTGAACTTCTTGAACAAGACAGTGAGGGGAAGCCTGCATTTATCGGACAGTCCACCAAAGCTGATGGAAAGGGTGAAGGATTCGGCACAGCTCAGGTTTGGAGCACCTTCGGAACCAATCGACTTGAAATCCACAGTAAAGTCGGGCATGGCACCGAATGGATTATCCGATTTGAACGATCGGCCATCGGGCTGACAAAGGCTTTTACCTCTCTGCAAAGGCGTTTTTATGAACTTCAGGGTTTACAGGAAGAAATTGAAATTACTCGAGAAACCGAACGCACTGAGGTGATAACAGCTATATGGCGCATCCGCAAGAAGGAGATATTTGTTTTTGAACTTCTGGAACTCTTCAGCCGTCAGCATAATATCAGGGATTTGTACCGGGTTGTTCTTTCTTACTTCCAGGGCCGAATGGACGAGGTTGAGTTCAAGTCTCAGGTGAGTCATTGGAAGGGAGACCATCAGGCTCTGAACGCCTGGTTATCCGCCACTGCAAGAAGTATTCAGAGGCATAAGAAGAAACTATCCACCCATGTTGATGTGAATGAGTATCAGGGTGCTTTTTTCAAGAGTTACGGACAATCGGTGGACAAAGTGATTATTTTTACGATGAATCCTGCCACCGGGAGATTTCTGGCAACTGATAGAAAACTGGCGGAACATCTGGATTTTGCTCCCTACCTGGGGGGGGACCGGACAAAGCTGCTCCGGGGAGAGTTCGTCGGGGATGTGAATATCGACAGCAACCCGATTTATCTGGGGGTGTGGTCGGTTGATTCAGAAGAAGATCTGGCGGTAAAACTGGAACTGCTCAGGGAAGGTGCCAGGGCTATACTGAAATTCGGGATACATCCCGATAAACGCCTGGCCTTGTATCAATCCACCCATATCAGATTTGAGAGGGATATAGATTCTGATGCTTCCTGTACGTTTGGAGAATTCTCTACCCTGACACTGGAAGAGTTGGAAAAGCGTTTTGTGCGGGAAGCTGAGGATGAGATGCAGGGATTTCTGGCAGCACTGGACTAGCACTCGGCTGGTTTTTTGCCCTTGACTCCCTCTCCTTGTCCGTGATATTTCAATTACCGGCCAAAGCCCTATCTTCAAGTTCAGTACGGAGAACCATTCTATGCTCAGTGTCTCGGATATCAGCCTTTCATTCGGAAAACGTCTGCTTTTTAAAGATGTCAGTATCAAATTCACCCCGGGTAACTGTTACGGTCTGATCGGGGCCAACGGATCGGGCAAATCAACTTTTTTGAAAATAATCTCCGGTGAGCAGGACTATGATTCGGGACAGATTCACATTCCTGCGGGAATGAGATTGGCTGTTCTGGCACAGAACCGGAATGCCTATGATGAGTATTCTGTTCTGCATACGGTTATCAAGGGTTACACCAAGCTTTATGAGGTGATGAGAGAGCGGGAGGAAATCTACGCCAAAGCCGATATGACGGATGAAGAGGGCATGAGAGTTGCCGAACTTGAAGGTGATTTTGCCGAAATGAGCGGATATGAATCTGAAAGTGAAGCGGCGACACTGCTGGCGGGACTGGGTATCAACGGAGATATGCACGATAAGCTCATGGCGGATGTGGAAGAGGATATAAAAGTCCGGGTTCTTATTGCTCAGGCTCTCTTCGGTAATCCGGATATTCTTCTTCTTGATGAGCCGACAAACCACCTTGATATTGAATCGATCAGATGGCTGGAGGATTTTCTTCTCAAGTTCAATAACACCGTGATTGTAGTCAGTCATGACAGACATTTTCTGAACAGGGTGTGTACCCATATTGCCGATATCGATTACGGTAAAATCAGTATTTACGCCGGTAACTACTCTTTCTGGCAGCAGGCCAGTCAGCTCATGGCCAGACAGCAGAAAGATCAGCATAAAAAAGCCGAAGCCCGGGCTACGGAATTGAAATCATTTATCCAGCGTTTCAGCGCCAATGCTTCAAAAAGCAAACAGGCTACAAGCCGTATGAAGGAACTGGAAAAACTCGACCTTGAAAACCTTCCCCACAGTTCAAGGCGCTTCCCTTTCTGTGGTTTTACTCCGGAAAGAGATCTGGGCAAAATAGTTCTGGAAGTGGAAAACATCGGAAAAGAACTCAATGGGGAGAAGCTTTTCAGTAAATGGGATCTGAATGTACAGGCCGGTGATAAAATAGGATTTGTCGGCCCTAATAATCTGGCAAAAACAGCCTTCATGGATATTATTTCCGGGGAGGATAAGGCCGATGAAGGCAATTTCAACTGGGGGGTAACCACTAAGTTCGATTATTTCCCGAAAAATAACATCGAATTCTTCAATAACGACATGAATATGACAGAGTGGCTCCGTCAATATTCAGAAGAACAGGATGAAGCCTATATCCGGGGTTTTCTGGGGCGGATGCTCTTTACCCAGGATGAATCTTTGAAAAAAGTTAAGGTACTCTCCGGTGGAGAAAAGGTTCGCTGCCTGCTTTCAAAGATGATGCTCAGCGCTGCCAATGTATTGATACTCGACGATCCGACAGGTCACCTGGATCTTGAATCCATCACCAGTCTGAATAACGGTTTAATCGATTTTACCGGTGTTGTTATCTTTGCCAGTCACGATCATCAGTTTATCAATACAATTGCCAACCGGATTATTGAGTTTACCCCGGGCGGTGTAATAGACCGACGAATGACTTTTGAGGCGTACCTTGAGAATGAAGATGTAGCCGCTCTTCGGGATAAGCTTTACGGCGGTCATCATGAGCGTCTTAAAATATAAAAACCCGGGAAAGAACATTTCTCCAGGTTTCTGATGATGATTCCCGGGGTTGGATTCCCAGTCTCTTTAGTCGTCAACTTCCCTGAGCACCGTCAGTACGGCATAGCCCGATGAGAGGTCTTCCTGCATTACCAGTATGCCTTCAGGCACGCGGAGTCTGACATTGGTAAAGTTCCAGATTCTTCTGATGCCGGCAGCCACCAGATTGTCACTGACTTCCTGAGCCACTCTGGCAGGAACAGTGAGTATGGCCAGCTTGGCTTCTTTTTTGGCTACAATATCCGGCATCTCATTCATGGGGTACACCGTCGGAGCATTGTCCCTGGGGCCGATTCGGTCTATGGACATGTCAAAGGCCGCCACCAGTGTTAGACCGTGGTCTTTCAGCTCCTGATAGCCCATCAGGGCCGACCCCAGGTTGCCCGCACCTATTACGATGGCCCGGCAGCCCCGGTCCCAATTCAGAAATTTTTCAATTGCCGAAATAAGTTCAACAACCGGATAGCCAACCCGGGGTTTCCCCACAATCCCGGTAACCGCAAGATCTTTGCGCACCTGTATGGCTTCCAGTTCCAGTTCTTCAGCAATGACTGTCCCTGATATAACGGTAAACCCTTCCGACTTATATCGTTTTACCACCTGAAGATAGGACGGGAGACGGCGGATAGTCGGAATACTGGCTGATAGTTTCTTTGCATGCTGTGAAATACGGGTCATACTGGCCTCATAAATAGTCTTACTTCAATTAAGATATTTTTATCTTAAACGAAATACCGCGTTTACGCTAGTTTCCTTCGAGGCTTCAACGGCATATAGTGAATAACAATGATAAAAGATGAAATTGAAGTAACAATTGAGAAACTGATACCCGGTGGGGACGGTCTGGCCCGTCTGGACGGCCAGGCTGTTTTTATTCCCGGGGTTCTTCCCGGGGAACGTGTGAAGGCTGTGATCGTTGAGCAGAAGAAAGGCTGGGCGAAAACCGGCGTACCGGAAATTCTTGAGGCTTCTCCAGACCGTCAAACACCTTTCTGCCCGTTGTTCGGTGAATGCGGAGGCTGCAGCTGGCAGCATATCGCCTACGATGTTCAGCTGGAATCCAAGGTTTCCTTTTCCAGGGAGGCCCTCATCCGTCAGGGTGGTTTCTCTGATGATGAGATTCCGGATTTCAGTATAACCTCGTCTCCCCCTGAGTCTTACCGCTCCCGGATTCGACCGTACATTCTTGCCGACGGTAAAGCCGGTTTTCATTCCACGGGTTCCAGCCGGATTGTTCCTGTCCCTTTCTGTCCGGTGGCTACTCCCGGTGTGAATCGTTTTCTCTCGTCTCCCCCCGATGAATTGGAAAACGGTGCCAATCCGGTGGTTTTCGGTGATAACAGGGACTTCTGGACCGCCGGTATCAACCCTGAGGCCCAGACGGTGATCAAGGGTAAAAATTTTACCTTTCCCCCTGAGGCTTTCTTTCAATCCAA
>QNBK01000020.1 GCA_003644105.1 Spirochaetota bacterium
AACCCCAAATTGATGAAGGATCAGAACCGCTGCATACTCTGCAAACGCTGCATTCGTGCCATCAAGGATGAAAAAGGGAAAAGCCTTTTCGCCTTCAAAAACCGGGGCTACAAGGTGGTTATCAGTTGTGATACCGATCTGGCTGCAGGAATCAGTGATGAAATGGCCCAGAAAGCCATGGATATCTGTCCTGTGGGAGCCATACTGAAAAAAAGGAAGGGTTTTGATGTTCCCATCGGTAACAGGCCCTTTGATAAAAGGGAAATCGGTTCCGAAGTGGGAGCTTTGCGATGAGTGGTAAAGCTGTAATTGCCACAACCTCCCTGGCCGGCTGTTTCGGCTGTCATATGTCCTTACTGGATATTGATGAACGGATTCTCGATCTGATTGAGCTTGTTGAGTTTGATAAATCCCCCATTACCGACATCAAGGAGTTTTCCCGGGAATGTGATGTGGGGCTGATTGAGGGCGGCTGCTGTAATCATGAGAATGTGAACGTCCTCAGGGATTTCCGCAAGCACTGTAAAGCTCTTGTTGTAGTGGGGGAATGTGCTTTGATGGGCGGCCTGCCGGCCTTGAGAAACAATATCCCTGTGAAGGAATGTCTTGAAGAAGCGTATCTTACCGGACCTACGGTAGCCGACTGCAATCCGGAGAAAATTATACCCAACGATGAGGAGATTCCCATGATTCTGGACCGGGTGTATCCCTGTCATGAGGTTGTGGATATCGACTACTTTATTCCCGGCTGTCCGCCCAGGGCGGATCTTATCTGGGAAGTTCTCACGGCACTGCTCACCGGCAAAGAAATTCAGCTGCCTTACGAAGTATTCAAGTATGACTGATACAGGAGGATTCCATGGGTAGGAAGATTACAATAGAGCCTGTTACCAGAGTTGAAGGTCATGGCAAGGTAACCATAAAGATTGATGATGAGGGGAAGGTTTCCCAGACCCGCCTGCATATTGTTGAGTTTCGGGGCTTTGAACGCTTTGTTCAGGGCCGGCCCTATTGGGAGGCACCGGTACTTGTACAGCGCCTTTGTGGAATCTGCCCTGTCAGTCACCATCTGGCCGCTGCCAAAGCCATGGATGTTATTGTCGGGGCAGGGACCGGGGAGGGGCTGACACCCACCGGTGAGAAGATGAGACGTCTGATGCATTACGGTCAGGTGTTCCAGTCCCATTCCCTGCATTTTTTTCATCTTGCATCCCCGGATCTCCTTTTCGGTGTGGACGGCGATCCGAAAATCAGAAATGTGATCGGTGTCGCCATGGAACACAAGGAGCTGGCCGTACAGGGCGTGATGATGAGGAAGTTCGGCCAGGAGATAATCCGTATCACCGCCGGTAAGAAGATTCACGGTACCGGAGCCATCCCCGGGGGAATCAATAAAAACCTCACAAAAGAGGAAATATCCCCCTGGCTGGAAGGGGAGGACCCCCTGAATGCCGACAAAATGGTGGAGTGGGCCCAGGGTGCCCTTGATTTTTTCAAGGATTACCAGAAAAAAAACAAGGATTTTATTGATAATTTCTCTGCTTTTCCCTCAAACCATTTAAGCCTTGTGCGGAAGGACGGTGCTCTGGATCTTTACCATGGAGTATTGAGAGCTGTGGATTCTCAGGGAAAGCGGATACTTGACGATGTGGACTATCAGGATTACCTGAAGTATATCCGTGAGGAAGTGAAAACCTGGAGCTATATGAAGTTCCCCTACCTTAAGGATCTGGGGACTGAGAAGGGCTGGTACCGGGTTGGACCTTTAGCGCGGCTGAATACAGTTGATTATATTCCCACACCACTGGCCCAGAAGGAGTTTGAAATCTACAAGGCCTATACCAAAGGAAAACCCAATAACATGTGTCTCCATACTCACTGGGCTCGACTTATTGAAACACTCCATTCAGCTGAGATGATACGTACTCTGCTGAAAGATCCCGATCTTCAGGGGGACGATCTTGTAACTTCCGGCACACATGAAAAGGAAGGGGTAGGATTGATTGAAGCTCCCCGGGGAACTCTATTTCACCACTATGCTGTTGATGATGGAGATTTGATTACCATGGCAAATCTCATCGTATCAACAACCAATAATAACGTACCCATGAACTCGGCGGTGAACATCATTGCCCGGTCCTATATGGAGAACCAGAAGGAAATTACCGAACCGATGATGAATGCCGTTGAAGTGGGGATACGGGCTTACGACCCCTGTCTGAGCTGTGCGACTCATGCCCTGGGGAAAATGCCCATGGACTTTGAGATACTTGATTCTCAGGGGCAGGTGATTCAGCGGGTTCAAAAGTAACAACTGGGCGGCTGGAGATGGAGGAACTGCTTGTCTACGGTTATGGGAATCCCGGATGTCAGGACGATGCTGCCGGAGTATTGTTCACCGAGAAGTGTGAACAGGCCTTCAGAGGCATGCCGGGATTTTGCACCGAGATAAACTATCAGCTTAATGTAGAGGATGCCTATCTGATATCCGGATTCAGATCGGTTGTTTTTGCCGATGCGGCTTTACCCGACCCATCAGGTACAGCTCTACCGGGAAGCTGCATCGAAGCTATCGGCGATGGCCCCGGGTTCTTTTTCTACCGGATTCATCCGGCAGTGCAGATTGCATTCTCCACTCATGCCATGAATCCCCAATCGATTCTCGGGCTCTGTGAAGAACTCTACCACTATGCTCCGGCCTGCTTCATGATGCATATTGAAGGTGAGTCCTGGGATTTTGATGAAGAGCCTACCGGAACAGTTCTACAGAACCTGGGAAATGCCTGGGATTTTTTTAATTCTGAAGGGGTAACTCTGTTCAGGGAACAACAAACTCATATTTGAGTTACTACCGGTTTTACCTTTATTTCCAGAGATAAAAGAATCAGAAGGATGAACAGTGTGGCAGGAGCCATCAGAAAACTCATCCTGAGGTTACTTAAGTCACCGATAAATCCCATGATAAAGCTGACTGTACTGAACCCCAGAATTCCCAGGCATGAAAGAAAAACCATCACCATAGTGGGATCGGCTCCCAGGCGGCGGACGGTGTAGGTTTGTATCAAGGGCCAGGTTGGTGCGATAAAGAGCCCCATAAATATCATCAGAAAGTAAAGGGTAATCAGATTGCTCACAAAGTACAGGCTGACAGCCCCGATCAGGGCCATCAATATAGAGAAGACAAGAATCTTTCTGAGACCGAATTTCGAAGCCAGCCGGCTTGCCAGCAAGCGCCCGGAGGCCATTCCCAGGGCGAAGGAAGCTATCCCCAACCCCCCGGCCCTGGGCAGGGCCCCGTATTCAATTTGAATATAACTTGCAGTCCAGAAGGTGAAACCGCCCTCGGCACCTCCGGCAAAAAAGAGCGCTATACCGAAAACCCAGAACAGAGGTTGGGAAAGAATCTCTCCGGCGTGGGAAAACTCAGCTCTGGATCCGGGTAATTTCGCTCTGGATTTTCGTGGGTAAGTAGCTCCAACTATGATACTGATGATACTGAGTATAAGAAAGAGAGTTCTCCAGTCCACACCCCGGGAGAGTGCCTCTCCCATAATCAGGGTTCCCAGAATGATTCCCATGGGCCAGAAGGCATGAAGAAAAACCTGTTTGGAGCCGTCATCATCCGGATGAATATCTTCCACAAGAGGGGTTTGAAGTGCCTCAATTACAGCCTGGCCTGAAGCTATAACGGTGATAATCAACAGTGCGCTGATGTATCCTGTAATCCTTGTAAAGAGCAGCATTCCGATTCCCAGAACCCAGATTCCCCAGCGTAACGGGCGGATTTTACCGAAAGCAGCAGACAGGGGAATGGAGCCAAGGAGTATTGCAAACTGTATTATGGATCCGGCAAGACTTAAAGAACCGGCCTGGGTTAATGAAAAGCCCATCTCTGATGTAATGGCCACGAGACTGACGGGAATTATCACAGCGGTGTTGGCGTAGGTGAACATTGAAGCCCGGGATGCAATGTCCAGTTGTTTTCTTGTGGATTGATCCATTACAAGTAAATTACACGGATAGTGGAAAAAGAAAAAGGCCGCCCTCCTGAGAGAACGGCCTTATATTGGACCATCGGCAGCCGGTATACCCGGCCGGGTATACCGAAAGGTATTCTCCGAATTCTCAGTTACTCAGCTTTGTACAGATACCTGAAGAAATCCATATCCGTACTCAGTACTTTCCGCTGATCCGGCAGTGTTTCCCGGTACGATTCCAGAGCCTTCCAGAAACTGTAGAACTCCGGATCGACATTGTAGGCATCGGCATAAATCCTGGCCGCTTGTGCATCACCGTCGGCCCGGGTTATAGCAGCCTCACGGTCCGCTTCCGATAATTTTATGCTTTTATCCCGGTTCAGACGTCCGAGCCATTCGGCTTTAAGCCCGTTACCGTCTGAACGGTATCCGGTGGCCACTTTCTGCCTTTCACTGATCATCCGGTCGTACACAGACTGGGTGAGGTCGTCGGAGTATCTGATCTGTCTGATAACAACGTCCAGAAGCTCAATACCATATTCAGGCATAGAACGCTGGGAGCTGGCCAGCATTTCTTCCGAGAGCATTTTCCGGCCATACTTAATCGGGGCAAAAGCTGAATCCAGAAGATCGTTAACCCCTGAGGACTCTGCTGATTCTGTAACAACAGCAGTCGTGTCTTCAGATGGTACCGGGGTACCGCTGTCTGTCTGGAAATCCAGAATGGCATTTACCGAGGTTAGAATCTTATCTGATGAGCGGACCGATTCACTCAAAGGGTATTTTGAAACAACGGTACGCACCGCAGATTCAATGATATTATCCAGTCTTGAATAGGCCTGATCCATCACCGTAACCCTCTGATAGAAGGTTTCAAGGTCAACAATCTGCCATCGGGCTGTAGTATCAACCCAGATAAACTGATTCTCACTGGTGGGAACCCGCTGGGGATCTCCGTCCCAGGAGAGAATCTTCTTGGAGTAGCGAATAACCTTATCTACAGCGGGCATCTTCAGTTTCAAACCGGCTTCGGTGTGGATTTTGGTAATACGTCCGAATCGGGTAACCACAGCCTGTTCACCTTCGGGAAGAATGAAGAATGGCCGCAGGGCAATCACAACCACAACAATAACGATTAATATGACAAGAGATTTAACGTTTTTAGTCATCTTACTGCCCTCCCTCTGAGCTGAGATTCTTGAGGGGCAGGAAGTTATCAAGACTCTTGTCGATCAGATCGGTATTGCTGTTGCCGGCGAAAACCTCTGTCAAGGTTTCGTAATACATCCTTTTCCGGGTGACTTCCGGAGCTCGGCGGTATTCCTGGTAAATGGCACTGAAGAGGGCTATTTCACCTCTTGCCTTGTTGATACGGGCCTGTTTGTAACCTTCGGCCTCGGCCAGTTTCTGCTTCGCTTCACCTTCAATACGGGGAATCTCGGCATAGTAGGACTGCTCACCTTCATTGATGAGACGGTTTCGGTCCTGAATGGCCTTATTCACATCCTCAAATGCGTCCTGAACCTCACCCTTAGGGGGAACTACCTGCTGCATCTTTACCTGGGTGATTTTCACCCCGAGATTGTAGGAGTCCAGTGTTTCCTGAATTATTATTTTAGCTTCATCTTCGATGGCATCACGCTCTGTGCTCATCACATCCAGAATGGCCCGGTCTCCAACAAGTTGATTAACCGCGGATTGTGTAATATCCCTGAGGGTTTTATCCCTGTTGTCTTCCGTTCGGGATCCGTAGATCCTTCTGTTGTCAACGTTGAACAACCAGGCTTTCGGATCGGTGATTCTGTATTCGATAATCCACGTGACATCAACGATATTCAGATCTCCGGTAAGCATCTCCGATTCCTGTGACCAGTCATTCTGATCGTAGGTGGTGGAGACACCGGCCTGCAGTGTTCTGAATCCGAACTGTTTTGCCTGAACAGTCTGAGTAACCTTGGCAACACTGTCGATGCCGAAAGGCAGTTTCCAGTTCAACCCGTTGGTTACGGTGGCGTTGTATTTCCCGAATCGGGTAACAACTCCTAATTCATTGGCGTTTACAGTGTAGAAGCTGGAAAAAACGGCAATGACGATAATGGCGATGATGATAATTCCCACAAAAAGGCCGCCGCTTATTTTGCGTCCGCCGAATTTATGGGGAGTAACGTTCTGGTCTGCCATGAAACCTCCCGGGTGCTGATCTGCAGTACCCTAGTGTTTAAAATAAGGGGCTGAAGGAGAAGGGTCAAGTTACAGCTTTGTTAAGAGTTTCTTATGTTAATTATTTCATGGTTCTAACATTTCGACGTTACCTGATCGTATTTATGGTTTATTTTGCAAGAAAGGCAATCGATAAATTTTTAAATTGACCATGTATTCCTTATTGAGGCAGTTTCACTGTTGTTACTCTCTGCGATAATGACGCAGTTGGTGAAAAAATAGTTTCACATCCCGGCTGGCTGGTTTATACTGATGCTCAGGAGGCTTAAGGTGAAACTTATTCCCAAAGATATTCCCATGGAATTCCTTCAGATTCTACCCGAAGGCATCAAACTGGTTAACCGGCACGGTTCGCCCTATCTGGTTATGGATCGGGTAACAGACACTAACGGCAACAGCCTGATGGATGAGTCTGTTCGTATTCATGGCGAGCCTTCGGTTAAGATGCACGTGAAAGTGGGCGATTCTGAAGGTTTGATATTCGTGGACGCCTACTGGGGCAGTCACGCCAAACTTTACAGTTTCATTCCTGACTTTTCAGGCGGGAAAACCCTTGAAGCTTTCAGTCCTGCAGACGGTTCGAGTCTGATGGTTCCCTGGAACTGTCCGATTGACGGTTGTGAAGAAAAACATGGAATAGAACTCTTACTCCCCGGTGGTCTGAATACAATTATCGTCTGCGGGAAACTGGGCTGCCCGGGGCATCATATCAATGTGGCCCGGGTGGCAGACGGTGTGAGTGAGTCTTTGAGTAACATCAATTTTTTCGGTGAGGGTGAAGATGAACTTTTTTCAGCAATATAACCGGAAATCCGGGAGGCGCAAATGAGTGGAAACCGTGTTGAAGTAAATCAGGATCTCTGTAAAGCCTGCAGGGTGTGTGTTGAGACATGTCCGCAACACTGTCTGGAACTGGGGAGTGCTATCAATGCCCTGGGTTATCAGGCAGTTCGATTTGATTCTGTTGACTGTACGGCATGCGGAATGTGTTTTTATGTCTGTCCGGAGCCCGGAGCCTTGACAGTGATTAAGGGGGAGGATGCATGAGAAAAGTTCTTATTAAAGGTAATGATGCTATTGTCCGGGGAGCCCTCCTCGGGGGTGCCACGCATTTTTTCGGTTATCCGATTACACCGGCCAGTGAAATTGCTCAAGGGGCTGCCAACCTGTTCACCCGGTCCGGGCGAACCTTTCTCCAGGCGGAGAGTGAAACCAGTGCGATAAACATGATTTACGGGGCGGCTTCCACCGGGGCCAGGGTAATGACCGCATCCTCAGGGCCGGGGGTAGCTCTGATGCTCGAAGGCTTAAGCTATCTTGCCGGGGCGGAATTGCCTTCGGTGATTGTGGATGTCCAAAGGGCAGGCCCGGGTCTGGGTAACATATGGCCGGAGCAGTCGGATTACAACATGTGCTGTAAGGGCGGGGGGCATGGTTCGTTTCATAACATCGTTCTGGCCCCCTCCTCAGGGCAGGAAATGACGGATTTTGCCTACCGGGCATTTGACATTGCCGATGCCTACAGAATGACTGTTATCATTCTCACAGATGCTTATGTGGGGCAGATGATGGAGCCGGTGGGATTTCCCTCTGCTGTCCGTCACGGAGCCCGAAAGAGCTGGGCGGTGTACGGGGATGAATCCAGCAGGCAGAATCTGATTTCCTCCATTGTGATGAATCAGACCGGTATGGCGGAACTCAACATCATGCTGCAGGAAAAGTATGCAAGGGCGGCCAGAGATTTAACCGACTGGGACGAAATTGAAACCGAGGATGCCGAGTTCCTTCTGATTGCATTCGGTATAACTTCCCGTGTGGCTTCCACTGCAGTTTCTCATCTTCGGGAGAATGGGCTGAAAGTCGGGTTGTTACGGCCGAAAACCCTGTTTCCCTTTCCCTCTGAACGCATCGCCGAGCTTGCCGGGCAGGTGAATCTGATGGCTGTGGCGGAATTGAACAACGGGATGATGGCTCAGGATGTGGAACTGGCGGTTCGGGGCGGCTGTGATGTACGGAAGTACAATTGGTACGGCGGTATGGTTCCCAGTGCTGATGAACTGGCAAGCCGGGTAAGGGAGGACTTCAATGGTTAAACATGCCAAGCCCAAGGGCTTCTACGATACCTTTGAGAGAAAAAGCAGTCAGGGCGGACCGGAGTCTGAAACCACCCATTACTGTCCGGGATGCGGGCATGGAACGGTTCATAAACTCATTGCTGAAGCTCTGGAGGATTTCGGGATTAAAGACAGGACGGTTTTCCTTTCCCCGGTCGGCTGTTCGGTCTTCGCCTACTATTACTTTGACACGGGAAATATTCAGTGCTCCCACGGCCGGGCTCCTGCAGTGGGAACCGGGGTGATAAGGTCTCTGGATGATGCGGTTGTGATTTCTTATCAGGGGGATGGAGATTTAGCCGGTATCGGTACGGCGGAAATCGTTCATGCGGCGAATCGGGGAGAAAATATGGCCGTGTTCTTTGTGAACAATGCCATCTATGGTATGACCGGAGGTCAACTGGCACCAACAACCCTGCTGGGTCAGGAAACAACCACCACACCTTTAGGGCGCCTTGCGGACCGGGAGGGCGGCCCTATTCATATGTCTGAGATGCTGGATGCTCTGGACGGTCCGGCCTTTATTGAACGTACGAGTCTCAGTAATGCAGCCGGGGTGATGAAAACCCGTAAAGCCGTCCGTAAAGCCCTTACAAATCAGGTGGAACGCCGGGGCTTCAGTTTTGTTGAAATCCTCTCTCCCTGCCCGGTGGGATGGAAACTTACCCCTATTCAGTCCAGAATCTGGATAAAAGACAACATGGAGACCATTTTCCAGGTTAAGCGGTTCCGGGACCGGGAAGAAGGTTCCAGAGGCACCGGACGAATGCCGTTGATGGGTGATGAGGAGCTGAAAGAACTGTTGGGTTCTGATCACGGGGAAGAGGCCAGAAAAGGTGAAAATCTGGAAACTGAGTGCCGGGTGAAGATAGCCGGATTCGGAGGGCAGGGCGTAATGTCCGCCGGTGTGCTTTTAGCCAACACGGCCATAGGGGAGGGTCTGGAGGCCACATGGCTTCCCTCCTACGGGCCTGAAATGAGAGGCGGAACGGCCAATGCCAGTGTCGTAATCTCAGACGAACCGGTTGGTTCTCCGGTGGTGAATCGTCCTACAACTCTTCTGGCCATGAACGGTCCTTCCCTGGATTCCCTTGAGGATTCTGTGATTACCGGGGGTCTGATTGTTGTAAACAGCTCTCTGATAAATCGTAAGGTGAGGCGGGACGATGTAAAGGTTGTGTATGCCCCGGTGAGTGATATGGCTGCAGAGGCGGGATTTCTCAAAGGGGCCAATGTGGTGATGCTTTCCCTCTATCTGCTGGAGAAAGGGGTCCCGGGGATTCAAACCCTGAAAACGGTTATTCCCAAATCCATTAAAAAGAAAGAGCTTGTGGAGGTGAATCTGAAGCTGGTGAAAGCTGCCGAGGAGTTCCATGCTTCCTGATACGGAGAAAATCCTTGTAATCAACCCGGGTTCCACCTCCACCAAGGTAGCTCTCTTTAACGGCCTGGAGAAGTTTGCCGAAACTACCGTACCTCACAGCAACGGAGATATGCACTCGTTTGAGACTCTCCTCGATCAGCTTTTTTTCAGAGAAGCGGTAATCCGCCGTTTCTTAAGGGAGCAGGGCTGGAAGATTGAGAATCTTGATGCGGTAGCCGGCAGAGGGGGGATGCTGCATCCCCTGGATGGAGGTATCTACAAAGTCGGTCCTGATATGCTGGCCGATCTCCGGAGCAGCCGATACGGGGCCCATGCCAGCAATCTGGGCGCCCAGCTGGCCTGGGAAATTGCCAACAGGGCGGATTGTCCAGCTTACATTGTCGACCCTATTGCGGTGGACGAACTTGATGAACCGGCCCGGCTTTCCGGACATCCGGAGCTGCCTAGAATCAGCGTCTTTCATGCCCTGAACCAGCGCAGTGTGGCCCGGCTTGTGGCCGGCCGTATCGGGAAGTCCTACGATGATTCCCGGTTTATTGTGGCCCATATGGGAGGAGGTATTTCCATAGGTGCCCATAAGAACGGCCGGGTGGTTGATGTGAATAACGCGCTGGATGGAGATGGTCCTTTTACACCTGAGCGCGCGGGAACCCTGCCCACTGGTCAGGTGGTATCCCTGTGTTTCAAATCCGGTAAGTCTGAAGCCGAGATACGGAAGATGATTAAAGGAGGTGGCGGGGTTGTCGCCTACAGGGGAACCAACGATATCAGGGAACTGGTGAAGCAGATGGATGCTCCTCAGGGAAACGGCGAGATTTTCCGGACGAAGCCTTCTGTTGTTTTTGAGGCTTTGTGCAGGCAGATTGCCCAGGGAATCTGCGCCCATGGTGCCACTCTTGAAGGGAAAGTGGATGCTGTTATACTCACCGGAGGCATGGCCTATTCGGCAGTGGTGGTGGACAGACTGAAATCTATGTGCGGCTGGATGGCCCCGGTTGAGATTGTTCCCGGAGAAAGGGAAATGGAAGCCCTCGCAGAGGGTGCATATCGAGTCCTTCGGGGAGAAGAGCCGCTTAAGGAGTACTCTGAATAATGAATTTGAGCTTTGAGACAGTTACCTCTTTTACACATGGTGGTAGTGGATTACCTGCTGTTGCTGTAGCCGGTGCTGCTGATGATGCGGTTCTCGGAGCCGTGGACGCAGGCCTGGCTGCGGGTATCGGTTTCTTTCTTGTTGGTAATAATGACGAAATACTTAAAACTGCCGGGAAGCATGGGTTGAATCTCGGTGATGCGGTGATTGTGGACTCGAAAAATTCTGATGAAGCTGCGATTTGTCGTATCGCTGCAGGTTTATGCGCTGAGGGAAAAGCCGGCGTTCTGATGAAGGGCCTGGTGGGTACGGCTTCTTTTACAAGGGCCATCCTGGATAAGGAAATCGGGTTGACCGAAAAAGGATCTCTTCTCAGCCACATCGGCTTTTTTGCCGGAATAGGAAATGGAAAGGCCTTCCTGATAACCGATGCGGCTATCAATATATTACCGGATGTTGAGGCTAAAAAGAAAATACTCGGCAATGCAGTCGGTGCAGCCAGGGCTTTGGGAATCCTGGAACCGAAAATTGCCCTCCTGGCACCGGTGGAAAAAATATCCTCTAAAATCCAAAGTACGGTGGATGCAGCAGAGCTGAAATCCTGGCTGAACGGCGGAGCTCTGGGAAATGTAGTGGCCGACGGACCATTTGCTCTGGATGTAGCGGCATCCCGGGAAGCGGCAAGAATTAAAGGTTTAAACAGTCCTGTTGCCGGAGATGTGGATATCTATTTTTTACCCAACCTGGATGCCGGAAACGTTCTCTACAAATCACTGACAGTTTTTTCCGGTGCCTCATCGGCGGGGATACTCTCGGGTGCAAAGGTTCCGGTTGTTCTCACCAGCCGGTCTGATACCGAAGAAGTGAAAATAGCTTCCCTGGGACTGGCTCTGCAGATTGCATCATCGAAAGGATAATTATCATTGACCGCCCCTCGCTACTGGCTGAGAAGATCGGGTAATCCTGTAGAGTTCCAGTTTGTGGGACAGAAAGTCACTGAATGCCAGATACTGCCCGTCAGGACTGATATCCAGGCCTGTCGGCTGATCCTGCCCCCAGATCCAGCTTTCAACCTCTCCTGAAATCAGGTTAATCACGAATATTTTCCCGAACTCATAACCTTTATGAAGGTAACCGGTATCCGGATTATTCGGTCCCCTGCAGGATACGAACAGCCGGCTGCCGTCGGGCGATACGGCACAGGTATTCGGCTTTTCCCCTACCTCCCACCATCCGAGCCACTTTCCATCTTCAGAGAGCCGATAAACCTGACCGGCGGCCATAGCTGTGATGTAGTACTCTCTACGATATCTGTCGTACACGATATGTCTCATAGCGGTAATTCGGCCGGGGGAGGCCTCGTACGTTGCAAGAAGCTCTCCGGTTTCCAGATCAATTTTATCTATTCCCGAGCTTGAAAAAATGGCCGCAAGGAGATTTTTCCCATCGGGGGAGAATGCCATGCCCCTGGGTGTTCCGCTTGATTTGAAACTTCGAATCTCATGTCTGGACTCTGTATCAATTTCAACGATAGTCTCAGAGTCCCAGCAGGATACATACACCCGGCTCTCATCCTCTGTGGCCAGAAGTACTTTCGGCCAGATTCCACTAACCGTTATTCCCTCCAGATATTCCCCGGTATTCATATCGAAAATGTGAATGATATTGCGGGTCATCTGGGAAAGCCAGATTTCCTCTCGTCCGGGGAGTATCAGAGTTTCCACAAAACCGGAATCCCCGCGGTATTCTTGTGGAACCTGGAAAGAGCGGATTTGAGACAACGGGTTCAGGCTGAATTGACTCAGGGCTGTGAAGTCCCCCAGGTTGGCTATGAATAGTGACTTCCCATCCGGGGCAAAACGGACGCTCTTAGGCTGGTAGTCGGTGGAAATCTCACCTACCCGGATCAGGGGGCCGGAACGGCGTTCAAGTTTTGCTTCAATGAGACTATCGTGTTTGGAAAGGCTTATTATCTGCGGTATGTATCCCTGAGCGCTTATCAGGACAGCTCCGGCTCTCAAAGAATAGACAGCCCTGTCCTTCTCACTGGAAACGGCTTTAATTTCCAGTAAAGTATCACCGTCAGCCGTCTGAATGAGATATTCCCGGGGAAAGATTCGAAAAGTTACTTCTCTTTCTGTTTCTTCAGCCGGGTAGGTTTGAAGTCGGTGGGCATACAGTGCTGAAGGGCTGGCCGGGAAAACTGCAGGGGCTGATTCCTGAACAATTTTCACTTCTCTGACTGCAGGTTCTTTTTTCGGAGCTGGAGCTGGAGCTGGAGCTGGCTCCGGTGTCGGCTCTACCGTTTCAGTCGGTGTCTCTGAAACTGCCTTCTGCTCTACGGGAACCTCTTCTTTTCTTTCTTCTTCCCGGGGCTCCGAAACGACAGCTTCGGTTATTCCTGAATTTTCCGGGGGATGCAGTTCCGGTGTCGCGCAAGAGGTCAGTAAAAAAAACAGAACCAGAATTCTGATGAGGAGTTTCACACCGAAAGAGTGACAGCCTGATGACTCCGTGGCAAGAAGAAATTTCAGTCGGCCTCCGGGGAGAGCGGCTCGGAAACGGAATTTATTCAATTCATGTGAATATTCCAGAAATCCTTCCGGGCTTTCATGCGGAAGGGTAGTGTGAACGGAATCCAGGGAGGTGTGGCTTTTTTCCACGAGCTATAGGCTGGATATTTTCCTCCGGTAATACCTTCGGCCAGAATTGTACTTCCGATAAAAAGTGCAACCAAAATAACGGAAGCCAGGCCTGCTGGAAACCAATTCAAGCCGGCAAGTACCGGATACAAGGAAACAACAATCCAACCGCCCATCTCTCCGACATAGTTGGGATGCCTTGAGAATTTCCACAGACCGAAGGTGTTGAAACCCAGATTCACTCTCCTTGTAAGAGCTGCATCTTCCGTATCTGTTCCAGCACCCACATCTGCACTCGATGAATCATTTTTTATTTCCTCTCGCTTGGAATAATAGGCAAACTGCTGTTCATCGGCGGCAGTTTCAAGAATAAGAAACAGAATATGAACGGCAAAGAGAATAAAGTCACCGGCCCCCAGAGGCTTTTCTGAACTCCCTGCCAGATAAAGGGGGAGGCTGAAAGCAAAAATAAGAGAGAGCTGGAACAGTGAAATAAAGAAGAAATTGAAAAGCTCGAAGGTGAATCGCTCAGGAATCTTTTCCCTCATTACCTCCCATCGGTAGTCTTCCACGGAAAATCGGCCATGTTCCACCTTGAACCCGCCTTTGAGGGCAAAATTCCTTGTTAAGCGGATAGACCAGGCGATAACAATAATGCCGGCGATGATAAACCGGGGGCTGCTGATGAATCCGGGCAGCCATACTAATACATATACCCCGGGGAGAACCGACCAGAGCCGGTCTACCGTGGAGTAATTCCGGGTAAACAGACCGTAGAAGAACGAAATAAGGACACATATACCTGTCAATAAAACTGTGATAAGAAGAGAAAGAGGCATGGCTTGCATCGGGGGGCTCCTTAGCAAAAATGTTCTGCCAGTTTCTCATCCCCCGGGGATTTGGTCAATTCAGGTAAATTCCGGTTCAAAAACGATAACAGGCTCAGCTTTCCCTTTTACTTTGGACTTGTATTTGTTTTTCCATTTGAAGTCGTTTTTAACAAGATCAAATGTCTGCTGGGATACCAGGATTGAAGAGCCTGTTTCTTTGTTCAGGGATTCAATTCTGGAGGCTGTATTCACCGTATCGCCGATGGCTGTGAACTCCTTCTTTTTTCTGTAACCCAGATTCCCGACTATCACTTTTCCGGTGTGAACGCCGATTCCGATACGGAACTCATGGTCGAAACGGCTTTCAAGGTAGCTGTTGAATTCTTTGAGGGCCTCTGCCATATCACAGGCCGCTTTTACGGCCTGATAGGCAGGGTTCTCATCGGAAGTTTCATCCAGACCGAATATAGCCATAATCCCATCACCCATGTATTTATCGATATAGCCTTTGTTGGCATCAATCATTCCCCCGATCGCATCGAAGTATCGGTTCAGGATGTGGACAATATCATAGGGAAGAGAGCGTTCTGAAAAAGAAGTAAACGATCTGATGTCTGAAAAAAGTATCGTTGCTTCAATCTCATGACCCGCATCATTAACAGAACCTCTCCCCTCTTTAATCGCACTGGCAATATCTTCATCATCATGAACAAGACGTCTGAGTCTGATATCGTCTTCAACTGTTGTCTGACAGGCCAGCCTGACATCGTCGGAGAACCCTTTAATGGCCGCCAGCCTGGCTTCTTTTTCATTTCTCGGCCGGCAGTGTTCTACACCGTCGGTAACGATTACCCTGCAGGTTGAACATCTGGCCCGGCCTCCGCAGACGTGGGTGTGGTCTATCCCGCCGTCAAGGGATGCTTTAAGTATGGGGACGTCTGATTTGGTATGAATCTCTTTATCGTCGATAAAATCCATGGTGACATCAACGGCTTTCTCCGTGATTTCTGATGAAGTGGAGACTTCTTCAAAAGCTGATTTCTCCGGGCTGCTCTTACCGATGAACTGTGACAGATAGCTGTTGCAGTCTTTGGAGTCAGAGGAATTATCTTCTTTCTCTCCCGGAGCGGCACAGCCCCCGTTTTTACAGAAATAGGCGGTATTATTACTGCTGCATAGATCGTATAACGGGCAGGATACGCAGTTGCATCCATTCTGAATGATTTCAGAATCGCTTTTCCCTGAAGCACAGAACAGCGCTTCCATCTCATTCCCCGGATAACTCGGGCAGGTCCCGCAGTTTTTCATACAGATGAGAAGATTTTCCAGATTCATTTCAATAGTCGGATGTTTCATTCCCTCTTCCAGACGTGTTTTCCCCAGAGGGCGGGCTTTGGCATTGCGTCTGAAACTTCGAGGGGTGAGCTGAATGAAAAACTTCATTATGGTCATCATCTGCATAGCTCATTATAGGGGTAGTGGAGGGTTGGAATGAACTGTTTTTTATTGACCTCTGCCGCCGGGAGTCTAAACTCCGGGCCGTTGCCGGACTTAGGTAGTTCAATTACAAATCTAGTAAGAACTTTAGTCGTTCGATAAAAAAAGCTTTACTGCTGTTATTGAAACCAGTAGGGTATGTTAGTCATGAACGGCAAAATCTCAAATTTTTTCAGGTCTTTCATTTTCGCAGCTTTTATTACTGCAGGGATGATTCTTGTATCTTGTGCCGGCTTATCGGGAGATAAAACCTCACATCCCTATGTCGTCAAGGCAGATCTGAATTTTAACAGAGAAGTCAACATACTTATACATAAAGGCTGGCGTCTATCGGCACCGCCTGATTGGGTTTTCCAGTCCCCTGTTTATGCTGCTGATAAAGGTGAAATATTCAGGATAGGGTCTTCTGATAAAGTTACCATGTCTATCCACCAGATAGAGTTTGGTTTTGGTATAGATTTAGATAAATTTCTTGAATATTTTGATAATCAATTATCGAAGAAAGGAAAGATAGTTGCTTCCGGTCTGCTGGATCCACCATTAGAGTCCCTCGACAGGAAACCGGGGTGGGTATGGACTTTAGAAAATAGCAGGGGATCGGGTACGATCATTCTTGAGGGTGAAGGTAGGAGCTTCTTTGAATGGAGGATGCAGTTACCCTCGGATGCCGATCCGAATTTCAAGACAGTTCTTGAGGCGATGTTTCGGGAAGCACAACACGCTGCCCCGGATTCTTCACAACGTATCTGCCCCTCAGGTTTCAGTTTTTCATCTCAGGGTGGACCCTGGCGCTGGGCGGCTGATCTCGGCGATGGATTTCTACTGGAATTACTAATCAATCCCGGGGATGACAGGTTGTTTGTCGGCTTTTTCTCACGGGAAGGTTTGAAAGATGGTGATGCATGGTGGACGGATGTCACTGAGAAAGCCGAATTGATTGTTCCGCTTGAACTGGCCCTGGCGGGAATCCCTATTCGCAGTGATGCAATTGTAAGCATCCAAAATCACTTACTTCAGGCCGTTATCCCTGTACCAGGAGACACAATCCATCCGGCCTTTAATATCTTGATTTTGAGTGATATTAAAGATGGAAAAGTTTCGGATATCAATAAAGTAATGGAAAAAGAAGAATTAAAAAGACTTCTGCAATTTCATATTATTCTTCCGGTGAATCTATGAAAAAAGTACGAAGATCTATTCTATACCTGCTGCTTATTTGTGTAGTAATTATTGCTGCCGGGGCGCAACAGAAACCTGTTATTGCCATCTTCCCTCTGGATAATCCGACGGGTAAGAGTTGGATAGACAATCTTGGTTCTGCAGTTACAGATACAGTCTATTTATCTCTGGCTCTCATGGGAAAATATGAAGCAATGCGTCCGGGAACACTTTTTCCCTCCGAGAGTGCTTTAACAGACCTTGCTACTCAGGAAGATTATGACGATGTAATATTTGGACAATGTCTAAAAAATGAAACGGGATATAAAATAGAAATTGCAGTATATGATCGTCGAAAAGATGCCATTGTCTACAGAAGTTCTGAGGATTTCGAATCAGTCTTTGATTCTTTTGATGTCGCCGACCGAATTACAGAAGCTCTTGTGGAACAGATTAGCGGAGTAAAAGTGACATATGGGTCATTGTTAGTATCGCCGGGGCGAAAAGAGCCTTATAGAACAGAAATTGACGGTGTGGATATGGGTGAGGGGTTTACCGGATTGGAAAGGATTATTTCCGGGAATCATGTCCTGAATTTCTACCAGAACAGAGTTGGGAAAGAAGAATTAGTTACGGTTCAGAATCTTGTAATCAGAGACGCTTCTCAAACCGATGTAATTCCCCAACTTCCCTGGTTAACAAAGCGGGAAGCTGAAAACTTTCGAGAGATAGATCTTCGAATTGCCTCTGCTGGAGTTGAACCGGTCCGGAATAATGAGTTGGAGAATGCTTTTTCCCATGCTTTTGAATTAGCTTCCATTCCATTTCTGGCGGAATGGCGTGGTTCCATTGCTGATCGATATAGAGAGTGGAAAGCTGTTCTTGGGAGTTTACCTGATACCAATACATACCAAACACGCTCCTATCAGCGATCAAGTAACAGCCAATTCGGGTCAAAACTAAATGGTGAACTGATTGCACTGCCGGAAGAGCCGACAACAAGCTCAGTCCCTGAATTTTTAAATGTTATCAATAGAGGTATGAAAAGGAATAATCCTGCTATTAACTGGCTTTCTGAGGCCTCAATCAATGTTGATGGGAAAAAAGATGATTGGGCAGGAGTAAATTCGGTTTGGAATGACGCTCTTGATGATGCCTTTATCATGTCGGATGGTGTTACCATTGGACGGAACATCTCATGGGTGGCCGCGGCTACTGACGGAGAGCGATTGTACATGGCGATGGAGACGAGTGATGGAGAGTATGGAAACTCACTAACTTACGATTTTAATATTTTCAGGATGAATCTCATTACTCTCAGAATGTCTCAAAATAAAAACGAACGTAACTATTATGGCAATAAACTTGAAGGGCAAAATTGGGATACTGCCAGACATTTTGAAGCCTCCGGATATTTCCATGCCAAGGCAGGAGAAATAATTGAGATGTCGTACCCTCTGGAACTTGTTGAGGAATGGATAGACTCACCCTCAGGATATGGGCGGATAGATTTTGCCGTTCAACTGACAGACTCACCCTGGACCCAGTTGGATGTCTATCCTCTGGAATTTGTCCTTCCCTATATGTATTACGCTATCCGTTCTCAGTAAGATATCCCCCGTCCCGAGGTGTATCGCTTCATCGGGAGGGCGGCTCACTGTGCTATGGTCAAACAACACAGAGAGAAAAGGAGATACAGTGAAGCTGTCGGATGCCGAAAGCACCGCTAGGCGAACAGGGTCTCCTTTTCTCTCTCGGCTATTTGTTCTTCCCCACATTGACCCGCCCCCCCTCCAAGCGTAATATGTTGCTCGTTATGAAGAAACGACTTATCACCTCAGCTCTCCCTTATGTAAACAACATCCCCCACCTGGGGAATCTTATACAGGTACTCTCCGCCGACGTATTCGCCCGGTTCTGCCGGCAGTACGGTTACGAAACCATGTACGTCTGCGGCACCGACGAATACGGCACTGCAACCGAAACCAAAGCTCTGGAAGAAGGGGTAACTCCCCGGGAACTCTGCGACCGGTACAACGAAATCCATGTGGACATCTATAACTGGTTTGAAATCGAGTTCAACCACTTC
>QNBK01000021.1 GCA_003644105.1 Spirochaetota bacterium
CGGTCTGCCGGAATCCGGTATCAGCCCTGAAATCGAATCTGAGCTGCAGGTTCTCAGCACAAAGCTTGGAGGCGGTATCACCAAAAGTCGTCTGATGCTGGATAGTAGTACTGAAGATGAAATTATCGATCTTTCGGAGTGGCTGACCAGCTGGGGGAGGGGAAAAGCTGTTCTGGTTACCCTTGATATCACCAATGCCCTGGACTCACTTATGGATTCAATTACCGGATTAGAACTTTACCGCGCCCGTAAAGACGTGGTTAACCTGATCAGACATCTCACCGGGAGAATGGGAAGACTTCATGATTTGAAAGATGGCCGGGTTCTCATACTATTTCCCGAGGAACGTCTTCCAGATTACGAACTGTACCTTCACCACCTTTCACATTCCTTCACATCATTGTTCTTCAATCTCAGCCATCCTCCGGATTTTCCAGCCGTATTCAATCTTTGGCCGGAGGAGAAAAAGACCGTAGAGGAAAACCTCTCAGGTTTTTTCTAAGGTTTTAAGTGGAACAAATATCCATTAAACCCGCACGAAGCGGTGAACCTGCAGCATCCATCGGATCCGTCCATATCCATTCAATCTTCAACCCGGAAAAAGAAGCCCAGAGGTTTCTGGACACTCAGGTAGAGGGAATACGGCAAAAGGCTGCAGTGGTTATCATCGGATCCGGACTGGGATACCTCGACCGCGAGTTGAAAAAAAAACGTCCGCATTCCACTATAATCGCCATTCATCTGGACAACAGGCTTTACCATTCCCGGATTCAAAGCAGTGCCGGCCCCAACCCGGTCAAACGATGGTACCCTGGATCTGAAAAAGATATTGTATCATTTCTCTTTGAAGCTCTTTCTGAAACCTCCATCAGGGGTCTTCGTATACTGGAATGGCCGGCATCTGTAAAAGCCCTGCCCAGGGTGGCAGAACAGGCAGTGAGAGCGCTTTCGACCGTTATTCACCGTTATTCGGGAAATATCAGCACGACTGCGGCATTCGGAAGATTGTGGATTAAGAATACACTGCGGAATTATCTTGATTTGCAGAATGTAATGGTTCCCGGGGAAATATCGGAAGCAGTAGTACTGGCGGCAGCCGGTCCGAGTCTTGAGAGTACATTGGATATTTTGAAAAAATACAGGGAGCATTTTCAGTTGTGGGCCTTGCCCTCTTCACTCCCGGCTCTGATGAAGGCCAACTTAGAACCACAGCTTATAATCACTACCGATCCAGGTTATTGGGCCCGTCTGCATTCGCGATATTTCCCCGAAAATGTTCCTCTGGCTATGCCGCTTTCTGCAGCCCCCCGACAAAATACAGATTCTCCGATAGTGCTGATTTCCCAAGGTACACCCGGAGAGGATTATCTTCTACAGAACAGTAAGTGGCCCCGACTCCACTTAGTCTCCAGGGGCACGGTGGCAGCGACGGCAATTGAACTTTGGAAAAAGAAATCTACCGGTCCATTGATTATCACCGGGTTGGATCTTTGTTGGAACGACCTCCGATCCCATGCCCGTCCTCATTCCTTTGACGGGTGGATTGCCTCTCTCAGCAGTCGAAAAAACCCCATAAACAACATCCTGTGGGAAAGGGCCGAAAAACTGGCACCTGACCGTTCAGGAATATACCGCAGCGGACCGGCATTGAAGACATACACTGACTGGTTCAGGCAGAACCTTCCACCAGGACGTGTTTTCCGGCTTATCCACGATGATTTAAAGAAATCTCCAGTTGTTATTCCAGGCGCTCCGGACTGCGGCCCTGAGATATTCAGAACTTCAGGAAATCCACCGACGGTACACTCCTTTTCCGTAAAATCTTCCCCTGAAAGCTTCAAAGAGAAACAAAGGAAGGTAAGAAAACTGATATCCCGCTGGAAAGACTCACTTGAATCTGATTACATGGAAGTCAACAATGAAACAGCAGAACTTCTCTACACCTTAGATCCCGGGGGTGTTCTGGAGCTTGGACAAAGCGGCCGGTTAGAATACCCTGAAATCAGAATTCGGCATTTAACGAGGGTTAGGAAAATAATAAACCAACTGGAAGCCGTCTATGGCTGATGAGAGTTTATTCAACCGGAATCTTGTAACTCTGGGAATAAGACATCGGGAGCTGGCAGCAATACTGCCGGAAATCCCGGCGAACCCCGATCTATCTATAATAAAATCACGAAAGGGTCCTCTGGTACCTGTACTCCGCAGGATGGGGCATGCCTTTCCCATGCACTCCCGTTTCGATCCGGTATCCGAAGGAAATCGGATCGCCGAAGAAGCACCGGAGGGATATCTGATCGCCTTCGGCCTCGGGGGGGCATATCATCTGAAGGCCCTATTGAAGAAACAAACGGTAACCGGATTGATGGTGGTTGAAAAAGATCTCTCTCTGCTGCGTGCGATTCTGGAGCTTATTGATCTTACAGGCCTACTCTCGGATTCGAGAGTTCTGCTTGTAATCGATCCCACACCCGAGGATCTGTCAAGAATCGTTCTGGACCGCTATCTTCCTGTTTTATACGGCAATCTGGGAAGTATTACCCTTCGCTCCCGCTGGGACAGTAACCCTGATTGGTTTACCAGACGGGCAGAAGCTTTACGGGGACTTCCTGAGGCCCTGGGCCGTGATTATACCGTGCAGACACGTTTTGGACGCCGGTGGTTTGTTCATACTATATTGAATCTGTCCCGTAGTGAAAAAGTAAGTGCCATACTCCCCCCTGCCCGGCGTCTCCTTATCACAGCTGCAGGGCCATCCCTTGAACAACAGTTGCCGGAAATACAGGAGAAGCATTCCAAAGGGGCAACTCTGCTTGCCACTGACACCTCTCTCCCTTTACTTATTTCCCGGGGAATCACACCGGATATAGTGATTTCAATCGACTGTCAGGTAGTTAGTTACCACCACTTCCTTAAAGGCCTGCCTCGAAGTACAGTGCTGGTTCTGGACCTGGCATCTCCCCCTGTACTGACGCGTCTAACGGATAAAATTCTGTTTTTTTCCAGCGGCCATCCATTTTCCCTCTACCTGAACAGACTGTACAGGCCCTTTCCCATTCTCAATCTCTCCGGAGGGAATGTTACCCATGCTGCCGTTTCTCTGGCCCAGGCGGCAGGAGCTAAAGAGGTTCATCTCTATGGGGCTGATTTTTCCTATCCTTTCGGACAGGCTTACGCCAGAGGAACATACATTTATCCCTATTTTCAGTCCAGATCGGAGAGAACCGGCAGCTCGGAAGATTCCTTCTGGAAATTCATCAGAGGTTCACATCCACGTCGGGAATCCAATGGGGAAATGTGGCGCATTCGAACTTCATTTATGGACCATTACCGGGAATCTCTCGAAGATGCCGCCGAATCCATGAACCTGAATCTCATACCCGCTGCAGGATCAGGCGTTCCTATCCGTCATCGGTATATAAAAAAACAGGGTTCGACAGGTAAAAGTGGCAGCGTAATACCCCTGTTATCAGCCGGACCGATAACCATCAGGTGGAAAGATTTTCTTGAAGATTACGCAGGCAGACTGGAATCACTTCCCCCACTAAACGGACCACCCCAGGACTATCTGGCAGAACTCGGCACAGAGAACCGTCAGGCATGGGCCACCCTGCTTCCATCGGCTGCAACTTTCAGATCCGATTCAAAAGACGGTCCCTCCTCGGTAGAAGACGCCCGAAAATGGACATTGGGACGTATCAGACAGATTCCCAGATAATCGATCCATAACCGACAAAGGAAGATGAAGGGTGTACATCTCTGCTGGTTGAATAATTAAGTATCTGCCCGTTACTGCAGCCGAGACTCCGGGCAAAAGTCATGGCCCCCACAGCTGCACCGGCAGAACAGGCCGAATGTTCTTCAACCGCCAGCTCCAGGGCTTTCTTCCCCTCAAGTTCAGCCAGGGCCCTAAGAATTCTACTATCTCTCTCTTTCACCCAGGTAACAGGTGATTTCAGAGATTCCCGGGGTGTAAAACCGTAGTTCGCACCGTAATGTGTTAAATCGGTAGACCCGATTACAGCGACACGTTTACCGGTCTCTTTAACGGTGGAAGCCAGAATCTTTCCGAATTCAATAGAACTTTTATCAGAAGGAAGCCTCCAGGCAGCCCACTTTACATCGGGGTACATCACAGCGATGAGAGGCATAATCACTTCAACTGTATTATCTACGGACCTCTCGCCAACCATTGATATATCCTCAGGAAGGTTTACCTTAATCCGCTCCGACAATCCTTTATCCCTGCTCAAATCACCGGACGGAAGGCTCCAGCAGTCCTCCGAATACTCAATAACCGGTCCTCCCGGAGAATTATGCCCCCCGAGCACGATAATAGTCTCAAGATTTTTCTGAAAAGAACTCAGTACATCAGCAATAATAGAACCGCAGAAAACCCACCCGGCATGAGGTACAATACCGGCTATAATGTCCCTTAAACCGACCCTGGAGTGAAATTTCGGTTTCCATTCGGATAATAATTCCCTGATTTCTCCCTCTGAGGAGGGATACCAACCTTCCGGTAAAGCTCTGTTACGGATATTCACCACAAACCCCCTGTTTACAGTATAATAGATTTTATGAAGAAGACCGTCTCCGTTGTTTACACTGTCTTCGTCGTTGCGGCATTGCTTTGTGTCATTGCTTTCTTCGGCTGGAAGACCTACCAATCACGCGCCTTACGGATATCAGATTTCGTAGCACGAACCGATGAATACACACTTGATTTATCCAAAACCCTGGCAGAAAACAGGGATGTGGATACTGAAGTGGCCGTCGCCGAGAAGTTTATGGAAGAGAACCCTTCGCTGATTGCGGTACAGGTATATTCCCATGATGACGGCTTACGGCTGAGTGTTGTTAAATCAACTGCAGGCGATTTCGCGAGAAAACCGATTGCAGGTTCCGACAGGTTCGACAGTTTTCCGGCCCGTATCCGATATCACAAAATAACCAAACCGATGCATGTAGCCGATATGCAGGGTCTTGAAGCCACGTATATCTCTGCAACGCTTTCAGGAGCTGAGATTCGCAATAACCTGATGATTATTCTCATTACAGTTGTCGGACTCTTTGCCATCACACTTGTTCTTATTCTGGTAAAACCCAAAGAATCCTTCGGGGAGTCCGATAATAAAGATGAAGATGACAGCCTTTCCGATTCTAATGATAATGACGATTTCAGCCTCCCGGACTTCGATCCCGCCAATACTCTGGATGAGAATGATTTATTCGGAAGCGGCCCGGAAATCAGTGATTCATTATCAATGGATGATGATTTCAGCCTGCCGGAACTTGATGATTTCTCCGATAATCCTGCTGCTGTTCCTCCCCCGCTGCCGGAGAGCGAAATACTCAACCGGCTTGAACTGGAACTGGAAAGGGCCGCATCTTTTAATCAGGATTTGTCCCTCCTGATATTTTCAGGGACGCCGGACGCTGAAGAAAATATCCGTAATTCATACACATATGAAGATCTTGTATTCCCCCTTGAGAATGGAAATGTTGCTGTTATTGAGATTAATAAAGACCTCGATACAGCCCTTTCCTTAACCGAAGGCTTTGTTAAAGAACGTATAGAAACTTACAGCAGCCGCGATCTGAGAGTCGGAATTGCATCCAGAAACGGCCGTCTCATCAGTGCCGGGCGCCTTTTTAATGAAGCGGATAATGCTCTTGTGAAAACAGATGAGGAAAAAAATATTGTGGCTTTCCGCTCGGATCCTGAAAAATACAGGGAATACCTGAAAAGCAGGGAATCCTGATACCTTGCACCTGAATGCTAGAGGGGCTATGATCCATCCAGAATGACCCGGAGCGGCCTGATATTCCCCGCACTCATCGCGAGTACACTGTTTCTCCTGATGTCCTGCGGTTCAGATAATGCTATACCTCAATCACTTTCTCAGGATAAGGAAATACCCGAGTTGCTTGGTATTGCCCTCCGGCCAGGTACAGACCCTGCTATGCGTTTTGCCGCTCTGGAGCCGATAATCGGCCGATCGAGGGAGGCCGGAGAGGTGGAATGGCTTGAAGCCTTTCTCGGTAAGGTGCTGGAATCCTACCCAACCGATCCCTACGGGGCCTATTATCTGATGGCCATGGCCGAAGGTGCCCGGGAATCAGGATCTGGAGATTTGAGTCTTGATTATCTGAGAAGGCTGTTGAAGAACTACCCGGATATTGAGATTAAGGGCAACTCTCTTCACCTTCTGGCCATGGAGAAAATCGCAGCTGAAACCACGAATCCCAGAGAGTCAGCGGCTATGCGCCTTGAAATGAAACGCCATTATCCGGATCGTATCGATCAGGGACTGAACCTTTACAGACTTGCCGGAGAATATAGGAAAATCGGAGAATGGGACGCCATGTATCAGGCTTATCAGTCGTACCTGGACTATCCCGATACGTTTGTACCCAATGTCCCTGATGCAAGAAATCGGGTGCTCTCAGATCTGTCATTTCACAGCAGCAATAAGTCATGGACGATGGAGAACCTTGACGATCTGGTTGCTACGGTGAAATATGCTATCAGGAATCAGGATGCACAACTGCTCACCAGAATGCAGGCAGAACCGTTCTTTTTGATGAACTGGTCTCAGGAAACATCGGATCCATTCACCCACATCCCCATGACCCTCGGCTCCTTCCTGAAACCAAGTATCAGATATAATAGAGAATTGGAAGCTTATTCTAATGAAAGTGAAGCATTTCTGAAAACGACAGGGTGGTCGTGGAAAATAAGAACATGGATACTGTACTTCCGCCGAATTGATTATCCGGCGGATCCTGAATTAAACGGTAGTTGGGAATGGGCAGGAATATACTTCGGCGATCGGCTCTGATATTCCTGCTGGCCGCAGGTTTCCATATTCAACAGGGGTTTTCCGAGTCGGGGCCCTTCACACCGAAACAGAACATCGGGAATAACACAAGCTCTTTCAACAGGCCCTACCAGCCGGTGAGGCAGAATCAATCTACCGTAAAAGCCTGGTCCGTTGATGTTGAATCGACTATCGGATTGCGGCCTGAGTTCACATTCTGGTTTGATAAGTGGAATACCGATAACGGGCGTAAAAAAATCAGCATATCTCTGGAGAGATTCTTTGAATTCAGAAAACCGGTTTACCGCATAATCCGGGAATCGGGATTACCCTGGGAACTTGCAGCCATACCTATTGTAGAATCCAACTGGAGAATTAACGCTGTATCCTCATCCGGGGCAGCCGGCCCCTGGCAGTTTCTGGAATCCAGTGCCCGAGGACGGCATCTTGTAATAGACGCCTGGAGAGATGAAAGGCGGGATGTCTGGAGGTCAACTGAAGCCGCTATGTCTGAGCTGGCATTCTATAACCGCCTCTTCTCCGACTGGTTGCTGGCTGCGGCATCGTACAACGCCGGTCCGACACGGATAAGTCGTTTACGTGAGGAAAGCGGTTTGAGCAGTTATTGGGAACTTCTGGATGCGGGATTACTGCCCCCGGAAACCCGGAATTATGTCCCCCAGATTATTGCCGTAGCCTATATAACCTCTCATGCGGGGAGATTGGGCCTGCCCGTTAACTGGGAAGCACCAACCACCTGGGTACAGATACCTCTGGACAGATCTATCCATGTACAGAAAATGATTGATGCCCTCGGAATGAATGAAGAACTTGTCAAGGCAGCCTATCAGGGGCTGCACCATCCGTTTACACCTCCTCCATCCCTGCCGTATTCTCTTAAAGTCCCCGAGAAAGATGCTGAGGATACACGGAAATGGCTGGAATCACTTGAGCAGGATAATGCTCCGGAAAGATTCTGGAGGTATACTGTTCAAAGTGGAGATACACTGTCTGAGATTGCACGTAACAACGGCATTTCATTGTCCGATCTTCTAAGCTACAATAATCATGTCTCCAACGGAGTACTCCGGATCGGAGAGCGTCTGTACCTTCCCGGTAATGAGATTAAACCGGAGGGAGCTGATGATGATGTATTACCGGTCTGGGGAGGCCGCTACCATGTAGTGACCGGGGATACCTTCTGGTCTATCGCCAGAAGTTATGGCATCCGGCCCGAAAAACTGGCCGAAGCTAATCACCGGCCTCTTACCGGTATACTTCTGGCGGGTAGTGTTCTGCATGTACCGGGTAAGGAGGAGGAATTATGAAACTCACAAAAATACTGCTTATTGCAGTTCTCACCGTTGCTCCTCCATCGATATTTTCAGAAATTATTGTTCAATCAGCAATGGACTGGAGTACCGGCCATTTTGAATTATCAGCCACGAGAGCCCTTGATTCAGGAATGTCACCTTCGGACCATCCCCAGGCATTAAAAGCTCTGGAAAGAGAGCTGCCGCCCTATGTTATGAGGGAGCTGGGTCGTCTGGCATGGAACAGAAGGGGGACTCTGCAGCAGGAGATGGATAAAAACCCATCTCTCAGAACGCATATAAAAAGTATTGCCGACACGATAAATAGGGAATGGAGTCGGCTGTCTGAGGATCAGAAGTCTGTTGAGGCCTTCTACTCCCTGGAACTTGAAGAAATTCTTCCGGAGATAATTCCGTCCACAGGTTTTGAAGAACTGTCGGAAAAACCCATCGGATGGGTTCCCGTACCGGAAGATAGCTGGACCGGAATTCTTATCTATGTTCCTGAGAATCTCCCTGTCCGGGGCACCGGACTGTCCGCCGATATTCACCCGGCCTTATATGCAAGGGTATTATCTGACAGCCTTAAAGTGCTGGCCGATCCCTCAATGGGAAACAGGCAGCTGCTGTCCTATCGTAATACACAGGACAGAGAAAAGACTGAATCTTTAATTGGACGCAGACCCTACAGAGTAATGGCCAGGGAATTATATGGAGATTATCCCTGCGACATTATTCTCAGCAAGGAAGATACACGGCGTATTCTTGCCGCAGATTCCGGAAGACATGCACTCTCAGAAGGCCGTATCGCCATCCTGATTGATTCCAAATCTGAATAACCCCGATCTTGACTCATCGGGAACGGCCCGTTTTAATCGACTGAGTATGAAAAAAAGAATAACAATTCCGATTGTCCTATTAATACTGTTCACCTTATCCGGGTGCGGAAATCTGGGAACCGCAGTGGTTCTCTGGCCGTCTGATGACAGCCGCTGGAAACCAGGTGATTTGCTGACTGTTAAAGATGAATCTTTTCTGAGAAATACATACATCGTCAATCTACCGGAAAAAAGACGCCTTAAAGAGGAAATAGATCAATGGCGGCTCAAACTTTTCCGTAAGGAAAAGGACGCCGTCAACTTTGCATCAGCAATGGGAGAATGGCAGTTTGTTTATGGGGAGTGTCTGTATCAGGGACTACCCATGCGCTCTGAGCCCTCAAATACATCATCCCGTATCTTCCGTTTCAGAAAGGGTGATTTTATCAAGGTTCTCGGCAGGGAACCAGGACCCGTTCCTGTGGGAAATCTCGAAGGGTATTGGTACCATGTTATCGCCGAAGGCGGGATAGAAGGTTATGTATTTGACTACTACCTCAAGGTGATGAGAATAAAAGATGGTGAAACAATCGTTCTCAATGCCCGAAGTACCGACGATCCTGTTCTTGATAATATTCTCGCCGATGCATGGCGGCCGAGTATGTTCACCGACATGATTAACGACAGCCAGATCGATCTGGCCCTTTTCAAACCGGAATATGGGCTGTTTCCTGATAGGGAAGAACAAACACTCACACTACGGCTTCCTGAGAGTTCCATTGTTCAAACGTGGACTGAAATTGTTCCGGCAGGACCGAAACGCTACGATTTTCTCGGTACCAGTTTCCGGATTACCGTGAACTCTGAATACTTTATCAGTGTTCAGTACAATGCGGACGGTAAAGAGCATTTTGAAGCTTTTGTCCGGTTCGGCAGGAGCATTCCCGATATCATTGCTGGTGAACAGAACCGGAGAGAGGCCGTTCTTGAGCATTTACTGGAGATAGGACCTGTTTTCGGCAGCCGTGCCTATGGAGAATTGGCATTTTATGAGGACGGCAGTTTTACCTGGAGCGGAAAATCTTCCCTCATATCCAGGGGGATAATAAGTTCATCAGCGGGAAACAAAGGTTTAATTAAATTCAATTATTTTAAATCACCGGAAATCTCCGGAGCTCATGAAGGAGTCCTGAATCTGCGTTTTGACAACGGAGAAACGGTACAGTTTTTGTACGCCTTTGAAGATGACGGCCTCCGGCTGCTCTATGTCCCAGAGAACGTAATACAGGACCGCCGGGTTAAAACTGATCAGTTCATAGATCCTGTACGGCTGTTCTTCAAACCTCTGGACGGCGTCGTACTACCGGAAAGATAAGAATCTATGGCGTTTATACAACTTGACGGGATCGGGCTGTCATTCGGCGACCGTCAGATTTTCAAAGAAGCTCACCTCACCATATCCCCTGGAAGCAGGATTGCCTTGACCGGTGCTAACGGCAGCGGCAAATCAACTCTGATGAAAGTTGCCGCCGGTGAACAGGAATATGATGCGGGAAGGATTATCAGCCCCAGAGGAACAAGGTCGGCCTATCTTCCCCAGTCAGGAATTGTTCATAAAGGAAAAACCCTCAAAGAAGAGGCGATGGGAGCATTCAATGAACTTGCTGTTCTGAAAGATGAGGCGGATAGCATCACAGTGCTCCTGGAGAATAACGAAGGATCGACAGAATCACTTCTGGAACGCTATCAGGAGATTCATGATACCCTGGAAAATGCCGAATGGGACCGCAGGGAAGCCAGGGTTGAGCAGATTTTAAAAGGTTTGGGATTCAGCCGATCCGAACTGGAGAATGATGTCTCCACATTTTCGGGTGGGTGGCAGATGAGAATCGCCCTCTCAAAGATTCTTCTGACATCACCTGATGTACTGCTTCTGGATGAACCGACAAACTATCTGGATCTGGAAGCCAGGGAGTGGCTCCGTGATTTTTTAAAGAAATTTCCCGGGGGGGTACTCCTTGTTTCCCATGATAGGTTGTTTCTTGATGAAACCTGCAATCAGGTAGCCGAACTCTTAATCACCCGGCTCAGCATTTTTAAAGGCACCTACAGCGGTTATGAAGCCTTCAGAGAAAAGGACATGGCCGACCTTATAGAACGCTGGAAAAGACAGCAGGAAGAAATATCAAAAATTGAAACTTTCATTACCAGGTTCAGGTATCAAGCTACTAAGGCCAAACAGGTTCAGTCCCGGGTAAAGATGCTGGAAAAGATTGAACGGATTGAGATACCCCCGGCACTTAAACGTATCCAGTTCTCGTTTCCAGAGGCTCCCCACAGCGGTAAAATGGTTTTAAGGGGAAAACAGATAGAGCGGCATTACGGGAATGAAATAGTCTTCTCCGGACTTGATATCGAAATGCCCCGGGGATCGAGAACTGCAGTTGTCGGAGTAAACGGAGCTGGAAAAACAACACTTTTACGGATTATCTCGGGAGAAGATTCAGGATTCAGTGGTGAAATAGCTCTTGGAAGCGGTGTAAAAACAGGCTATTTCTCCCAGGATCAGGAATCTGTACTGGACCTATCCCTGACAGTCCTGGAGGAAGCCGGAAAGGAATCAGATCTCGGGGAAGGAAGATTACGCAGCCTGCTGGGAGCGTTCCTGTTCTCCGGTGATGATATCCACAAGAAAATCGCGGTTCTCTCCGGAGGCGAGCGGAACCGTCTGGCGCTGCTGAAAATACTGCTGGAGCCGGTAAATCTGCTTATTCTGGATGAACCTACCAATCATCTGGACATCCATTCCAAAGATATTCTTCTTGAAGCTCTCAAGGGCTTCGGAGGAACTCTGGTAATCGTATCCCATGACAGATATTTTCTCGAAAAGATTGCGGACCGCGTTCTTGAACTGGAAGATGGCATCGGGAAAACATACCTTGGGGACTATGCTTATTACAGGTGGCGGAAAAATGAAAGCCTGAAGTCTGGAAACTCAACCGGCTCCCATCCAGGACAGAGAGCACAATTGGAAACTCAGACAAATCCCGGAAACAGCAAAAATAGAGAGGAGCAGAAAAAACGCCGCTCACTGGTGAATAAACTCCGCAGGGAAGAGGAATCCCTCACTGTTCGAATGGAAGAAAAGGAACGTAAAGCCGCAGAACTGAGAACCGCTCTGGAACAACCGGAAAACTACTCAGATCCCGATAAAGCCTACACCCTGTCTGCAGAACTCATGAATGTTGAGGAGCGTATCGAGCAGATCTCTGCGGCATGGGAAGAAGCCGCAGCCGATTTGGAAAACGCAGAGAATAATTTATAGTCGCTGTCTTCTCATGAATATCTGGATATTGTACTGATAACCCCACCCCGGCCGTCCTCACCGGCCATCCAGTTGCCCCCCCAAAGATCGCCATGCAGGAGACTGGGACGCCCCTCTTCGGATTCCGGGAGGATATCCCTCAACCGGCTTAACAGCGATGCCATGGCCTTCTCATCAGAGAAATCGCCGTATCCTTTTCCCCGTGCTAATTCCCATTGAAATCCCAGTCTCTGTTCCCCGAAAAAATCATGCCAGGACTGCATCTGTTTATTGTTCTGAGGTGTGGAACCAATACGGTTTTCACCCTGAAACCCGCACAATTCACTACGGCCGTTCCGGTGCAGCAGTGCCAGAGATGCCCCGAATTTCTCCCCGGAATCAAGCCTGCCGGTTTTAACAGCATCCATCAGAAGAAAGGAGTTCTCTCCGTCCCGGCCCCAGGCCAGCGGCCGGGGAACAGGGGGGGCTCCGCCGCCGGCGGAACCCAGAGCCAGAAGACCCTCAGATTCAGATGAAAACATCGGAAGCAGATCGCCGCGGTTCTCCTTCAGAAACAATTTTTCACACTGCTCAGGATAATAATAAAAGCCCGGTTGATATCCCCGCCGGAGACACTCACTCTTTTTTTCACTTCAGTACCCGCCGTGTACAGCTGCTCAAGAGCGGATTCAAGGGAATCAGCGTTCTCTATCATGAAGATTAGTATATACTGAAAACCATGAAAATTATTTCCTGGAACGTAAACGGGGTAAGGGCCGCCCATAAAAAAGGCCTCATGGATTTTATGACTTCTTCAGATGCCGATGTTTTCTGCATTCAGGAAACAAAGGCCCATCTTGAACAGCTGACAAAAGAAATATTCGCTCCTGAAGGATACGAATCCTGGTGGCACAGCGCAGAGCGAAGAGGCTACAGCGGCACCGCCATCTGGGCAAAAAAGCAGCCCGACAGCCTGGAACCTCTGGGTGTGGAAGAGTTTGATAATGAAGGACGCATTCAGGTGGCTCTTTTTGGAGATGTGGCGGTTCTCAACGGCTACTTTCCCAATTCCCAGGCCGAAGGTGCCCGGCTGGACTACAAGCTCAGATTCAACGCCGCGGTAAAAGAACGGGCCGATACTCTGGTATCTGAAGGGAAAACCGTAGTGGTAACCGGGGATTTCAACGTATCCCACAAACCCATCGATCTTGCCAGGCCCGAAGCAAACGAAAAAAACCCCGGTTACCTCCCCGAGGAGAGGGCCTGGATGGATTCCTTCATCGACGGCGGCTGGACTGATACCTTCAGAATGTTTGAAACAGGACCGGAACAGTACACATGGTGGTCTTACAGAATGAATGCAAGGGCCAGAAATGTCGGGTGGAGGCTGGACTACTTCTGTGTAAATGATGATGCCGCTAAAAGGGTAACATCCTCGAAAATACTTCCCGAGATAACCGGCAGCGACCACTGTCCAGTGGTACTGGAGTTGAATTAAATAAACAGCACCCCCCGCCCCGCCGATAAACTGAGTATGAAACTGAAGTACAATGCCCCGGCAACCTTAACCTTTGCCCTGGCTGCCACGATCGTTCTTTTAATCGATCAGTACATTATGCCCGGAATGATTGAAGCCCTCTTTACCGCTGAAGGATCTTTAACTTTCCAGTTTAACGATATACCGGCCTACGTCAGAATGTTTACACATATATTCGGCCATGCGGGGTGGGATCATCTGCTTTCCAACCTCACACTGATACTGCTTCTCGGGCCGGTACTTGAGGAAAAATACACCACAAAATCTGTTGCCTGGATGATTGTCTTTACCGCTCTGGTAAACGGTCTGGTGAATGCCTTTTTCTTTGAATCCGCCCTGATGGGATCCAGCGGGATTGCCTTCATGATGATACTCATGGTGAGCTTTGCCAACATCAAAGCCGGCGAGTTTCCTCTTACCGCACTGCTGGTTGTCGGACTTTATCTGGTAAAGGAAATCCTGGCAATATTCCGCTATGATGACATCTCTCAGGTATCTCACATCATCGGTGCCGCCTGCGGTGCAGTCTTCGGATTCATCCGTACTGTCGGAGCCAGAAAAAAAGCTCCCGGAGGAGCACCGGCAGCCGGAGCGGCCGGTGGACAAACCATAGCTAACTGAACCTCTCAAACACCCTTTGCCGGAACGACAGATTGGTGGTATCTTGACCCCCATGACCGATACAACCCTTCTCGAGAAACGTCTGGAAACCATAAAAATCCGGTATACGGAGCTGCAGACTCTTATTGCCGATCCCGATTTACCAAAAAACCAGAAACGCTATAAAGAAACCATGCAGGAATACGGTCATGTTGATGAGACCATCACACTGTATTCCGAGTTTCTTTCCAAACGTAAAGAGCTGGAAGAAGCCCGGGAAATGGCCGAGGCCGAAGACGATCCCGAATTGAAGGAAATGGCCGCCGAGGAAATCGCTCCTCTGGAGGAAATTGTTGAAAAACTGGTACAAAAACTGAAGGTACTGCTGGTACCCCGGGATCCTCTGGATGGAAAAGACATTATTGTAGAAATCCGTGCGGGAACCGGCGGAGATGAGGCCAGCCTCTTTGCCGCCGATCTTTACAGAATGTACGGACGCTATGCTGAAACCCGGAAGTGGAAAGTGGAAGTGATGGAGGCCAGCGAAACAGAGGCCGGCGGCTTCAAGGAAATTATTTTCTCGGTAAGCGGGAAAAGTGTTTACGGCAACCTTCGTTACGAATCCGGTGTACACCGGGTTCAAAGAGTACCGGCAACCGAATCTCAGGGCCGTATCCACACCTCGGCAGTTACCGTCGCAGTGCTGCCCGAAGCTGAGGATACGGATATCAAGATTAAAGATGCCGATGTAAAGGTGGATGTATACCGTTCCAGCGGTCCAGGGGGGCAGAGTGTGAATACCACAGACTCCGCCGTCCGCTTAACCCATTTACCCACCGGACTTGTGGTTATCTGTCAGGATGAGAAAAGTCAGATAAAGAACAAAGCCAAAGCCTACAGGGTTCTACGCTCCAGACTCTACGAACTGGAAGAGTCAAAAAAACAGGCTGAACGCGCAGCCCAGAGAAAAAGTCAGGTGGGAACTGGAGACCGGTCAGAAAGAATTCGAACCTATAACTTTCCCCAGAACCGGATTACAGACCACCGCATCAGTCTTACACTTTATAAACTGGAACAGATGATGCAGGGTGAAATTGACGAAGTAATCGATGCCTTGAAAGTAAGTGCCCTGGAAGATGCCCTGAAAGGCTAGGTTTCCCCGTTATGACCATTCGTGAAGCACTGAGAGAGGGCTGGTCTGCCCTTACTGGTTCTGATACCGAAACCCCTCAGCTTGATACCTCTTTGCTTTTATCCCATGCATGCGGTATCAGCCGTGAGAAGCTGTACATGGATCTTCCCGAAGAGCTCGACGAAAAGAGACTGGAACTCTTCAGAGCCAATATGAAACGCCGGATTTCCGGAGAGCCTGTAGCATGGATAATTGGAAATAAAGAATTCTGGGGGCTTGATTTTAAAGTTGGTCCCGGAGTTCTCTGCCCCCGACCGGATTCAGAGATACTCATTGAATCGGCCCTGGAAATCATGGGTAAAAAGAAAAGCGGGAGTCTTCACGACTGCTGTACCGGACCGGGAACCCTGGCCCTTACTCTGGCATCTGAGCGCCCGTCCTGGGATATCTCCGCATCGGACATTTCAGTACAGGCCGCCGATTTTTTCAAAGCAAACAATCAAAAATTAACCGGTAGCAGAGTCAGATATACACATTCCGATCTTATGAACGGCATAAATGAAACCTTCGATGTAATTGTATCCAACCCGCCCTACCTCACTCCCGTAGAAATGGGTGATAAAGTGGCCCTCGGTTGGAAAGAGCCTGGATTGGCTCTGGACGGCGGCGGAATTGACGGATTAAACCTGATTCGCCGGTTGATTCCCCGTATTTCAGACCACCTGAACTCCAGAGCTGCCGTTTTAATCGAAGCAGACCCCTTGCAGATGCCGATAATTAAGCAAATACTGTCGGATGCCGGTTTCGTACGTATAACTTTTCGACAGGATCTTGCAGGAAGAAACCGTATCGTTATCGCTTTTAAGGAATAGCAATGAGCCCGGTTGATGACAGCCTCATTCTCACCACCCAAGAGCTGGAAATGGAAATCCGCTATTTCACCGGGCGGCTTGACATCTACACCCGGACAGAACGCCGGGAGATATTAAAAGCTCTGCACTGGTCGCGTAAACTGCATGAGGGTCAGAAACGGGAATCCGGAGAACCTTATATCATTCACCCCATCCGCACCGCTGAGATTCTGATCGACATGAAACTGGACCCTCCCGCCATACAAGCCGCCCTTCTCCATGATGTTCTGGAAGATACGGAAATTACAAAAGACGATCTTGTTCAGGAGTTCGGAGAAGACGTCGGAGCTATGGTGGAAGGGGTCACCAAAATCGACGATATGAATGTGGGCAAAAGCACACGTAAAGCGGCCAGTCTGCGAAAAATGGTGTGGGCCATGGTGGACGACCTCCGGGTGATTGTTATCAAGCTTGCCGACAAGCGGCACAATATGAACACCCTGCAGTACATCAGAGAGGATGCCCGCCGTCTGCGCATCGCCCGGGAATGTCTTGAGATTTACGCTCCCATGGCCGGGAAGCTCGGTATGAGCTCCCTGAAAATTGAATTGGAAGACTTGAGTTTTAAATATCTCAAACCCGATATCTACACTCAGATCCGGGAACATGTGGATCTCAAAAAGGAGGAGCGCAGTCAGTATCTTGATAAAATTCAAAGTGACCTCTTGCGCGCCGCCTCCAAGTCCCGCCTTAAGATTGAGGTATTCACCCGAGCCAAACACTTTTACTCCATCTACCGTAAGATGAAAGACCGGGGCAAAGATCTGGATGAAATTTACGACCTTCTGGGTGTCCGGATTATCTGCAGTTCGACTGTCGCCTGCTACACCATGCTCGGTGTGGTTCACGCCCTCTGGTTACCTTTTGAGGGACGTTTCAAGGATTACATCGCCCGGCCCAAGGGTAACGGCTACCGCTCCCTTCACACCTCGGTACTCACAGATGGCGGCCGTCCCCTGGAGATTCAGATTCGCAGCCGGAGTATGCATGAAACAGCTGAGTTCGGTATTGCTGCTCACTGGGCCTACAAGGAAGGCAAGGGAAAAGATCAGCTTCATCCGGATCAGGTTGCATTGGTACAGCAGCTTAAAGTTCTCAGAGATGAAGGCCGGGATGATGATGCGAGAACGTTCCTTGATGCCATCAAACGGGATGTGCTGAGGGATTCCATTATTGTTTACACCCCCAAGGGCGACCCCATGGAACTGCCGGAGGGTTCCACCGCTATCGATCTGGCCTATCACATCCATTCGGAAGTCGGGGAGCACTGCATGGGTGCCAAAGCCGATGGTTCCATCATTCCCCTCACACGCCCCCTTGAAAATACCCAGACCATACAGATATTAACGGCCCCCGGAGCTCATCCTCACGTCAACTGGCTCAAGCATGTACGAAGTGCCCGGGCCCGCAGCAAGATACGGAACTGGTTGAACCGCCACGATGCGGATGTGGTAATCGACAGGAATATTGTTGCCCGGAAGAAGCCGTCAGACAAAAGAGATATTAAAACCGAAAATGCATCCTTTGCCGTGGATGAGGCCTCGGGAGTCGGAAGACTGGAAACCCAGGTTATAGACGACAGTAAAGTGGGAGTTACCATCGGAGATGAGCACAACATGCTGATTAAAATCAGCCAATGCTGTTCTCCAGTACCCGGAGACCGAATCATCGGGTATATTTCCCGGGGCCGGGGTATCGTCGTTCACAAAGTGGACTGCCCCAATCTCAAGGGAATCGATGATTTTGAAGAACGCCGTATTCATGTGGACTGGGAAACCGCCAGCTCCCGGAGCACCCAGCGTTTTCGTATTCATTCCCGTTACACCCACGATCTGTTCAGTGAGATTGAAGGGGCCATCCGTAAATACCGGGGTCATCTGATATCCGGAAGCCTGGATGAAACAGAACGCGGTGACTTTGAGGGATTTTTTACAGTGGAAATGGAAAGCAAAGAAGATTTTAAAAAAATATCGAAAAGCATCCGGACCATTCCGACAGTACTGTCAATATCCAAGGTTCAGAACTTTCAGAACCGGTACTACAACTAAGCTGCGAGGAATAGATGGAACTGCATATTGTACTGCTCGAACCGGAGATTCCCCAGAACAC
>QNBK01000022.1 GCA_003644105.1 Spirochaetota bacterium
CCGAAATTCAGATAGGAATATATCATAGAGGCCCAGAGAGAAAAGGACACTTTATCCGTAGCCACACCCAGATAGCACCAGTAAGGGTAAATCAGATCCCTTGCTGCTTGAGGAAGTTTAACCGCATCAGCCACCTCATCGGTAACTGCGGCGCCGGTACGGATGAAATTTCCGTATTTCTTTAACAGTACACGGAGGTCGGGAGGCGAATTATCACCCAGATAAGTGAATGCATTAAAGGATTCTTCACATACCTTCATAAAATCTTTTACTGGACCTTCACTTCCGGGCACAGCTTTTATTACTGCATCGCTAAACTCTTTCATACCGAAGGGGGCCCGGAAATCGGTTCCGTTTTCCGTCAGCATCAATCGGTAAGCCTCAGGTACTCTGTTGAATTCCAGATGAAAATCATCATTTTTCAGATATTCATATGCCGAAGCGCCACCCAGTTCGTGAAGGGAGGTTTCAAATTCAAACCGGCCCCGGACAAAACTTGTGGAGAACCCGCCGGGAAGATTATGGCGTTCCAGGACTAATACCCGGACCCCTTTTTTTGCCAGCTCATAAGCAGCGCAGAGACCACCCAGCCCGGAGCCGATCACAATAACTTCCGGTGATTTACCGGCTTCAGTTTCAGTTCTCATTATCTATCCGCATAAGTGCAGTATAAACGTATATGTTTAATGCAGGAAGTTCATTAATGTATTTTATGTGCTCAGAACTACTGAGATCGTTATCAACCCCGGACTATTTTCATTTTCGGGTTGGCTTTTAATGCCCGGTAGTCGTTCATCAACGCCAGAATCAAATGGACGATGAACGGTATCACCATGGATGATGTGTCCATGGCAATGTAGTAGAGCAACAACCCGAAGGGAAGGGCACTTATGGCCTCTTGCGCACCTTTTGGGATATGGACGGATGAATAAATAACTGTTCCGATAATGGCTGCCGGCCAGAAACCGAGGGTTCCAAGCAGGGGAAAGAACATCAAACCTCTGAAAGCAAACTCATAAGAGAAAAGATACAACATCCAGAACAAGCTGTTCAGAAAAATATCGATAAGTTTCCATTGAGTCAGCCTTACCTGGGGGTAGTATTCAGGCTTCAGAGATTCTCCGGATCGAAAGGCCATTATGAGAACCGCGATTGCTGTGGAGATTACCAGCAAGAAAATGGCATGAGGACCGGAGGGCCATTGGAGTCCGAATCTGATATCAGAAACCGGCCCCCATATTGCCGCAGCTCCCAAGGCCGCAGGGCCAAGAAGGATGAATCCCAGGGTTTTCTGCAAATACAGTGCATTTCGGGAAACTATTTCAGCTGACTTCTTTCCCCTCCCGCTCAGATGTCCCCAAAAGGATGATTCCGGGGCAAACCAGTAGATGAGATAGGGGATGATGAAATAAACCGGTGTAAGCCAGATAGGGTTGAAACTCATGCCTGTTCTTTATATTGCGGACTTTTCAGTGCCTGTTTTGCCAGAACAAGTTCCGATAATCGGGGGAAAAAACGGTAGGAAAATGCAGCCAGTTTCCCCAGGGTAGAGAGGGTGATAATTTCTTTTCGACGGGTTACAGCTTTTACAATTGCCGATGCCACATCCTGTTGGGTCAGATTGTTTTTACCCCTTTTCAGGGGTACTCTATTTCCCCGGGAATCATAAATGGTTTTATCCGGATCGTTTCCGGTGAATCCGACATAAATTATTGAAATATGCACACCGTCTTTTTTCAGTTCCCCCCGTATTGACTCACTGAAGGCTGTGAGCGGCATTTTACTGCTGCTGTAATGGGATAATCCCGGTATACCCTTGAGAGACGCAAGAGTAGAGATAAATACGATGCTTCCTTTATTCCTGCGAATTTCTTCCAGACAGAGACGGCTCATCATAACAGGCCCGAGGAAATTGATTTCCAGCAGGGTTTGATACAATCCGATGGAAGACTCTGAAAAAAGCCCCCTGGCAGACATTCCGGCATTATTGATAAGAATATCAATACATCCCATTTCTGCTATAACGGTATCAACCGTTCTGCGGCAGTCCTCTTCTTTGGAGACATCCGCAACCACAGATATAATCGAGCTGCTTGAGGTTTCCAGTTCTTTCCGGGTTTTTTCCAGAGCCTCGGCAGATCGTCCGGTAATGGCTACCCGGGCCCCGGCTTCAATAAACATCCTGGCGGTTTCCCTGCCGATACCCTTACTGCCTCCAGTGATGATGACTGATTTTCCTTTCAGTTCAGTCACAGTATCCGTTTTCCTGAAACCACTTGAATGCTTCAGCAGCTGCAATTCTCACTGGTGTCTGCGGTAGATCAAGTTCTCTTCGCGCCTTTTCCGGAGAATAATAATTGTGATGGAGACTGGTTCTGGCCATCATCAAGCTGATAAAGGGTTCTTTTCTTTTTATCAGTGCAATAAAAGAAATGATAGCTCCATAAGCAAGAATGAATGGTGCGGATATCTTCAATGACGGTACTTTCATACCCATTACTTCGGCAAATAACGGAAAAGCCTCACTGTATGGTATATTTTCGTTTCCGCAGATGTAGCATTCTCCGGTACGGCCCATATCAATAGCATTAACGGCTGCCCGGGCAACGTCTTTCACAGCGACAAAGTTTTTACCACCGTTGCTTATCGGGAGTCTTTTACGGCCGAGAAGTCTGAGCATCATAGATCCCGATCCGGGTTTACTATCCCCCGGGCCGATCATGTAGCAGGGATTAATGATGATTACCGGAAAACCGGTTTTTGTATTGAAATTCAGAAGCCATTCCTGGGTAGATCTTTTTGAATCCATATAATCAGCACCAAATTGACCATCAGTATACGGGCTCAGTTCCGTACCCGGGTTATTAAGGCTTCCGGCTCCAAATGAATTTGCTGTGCCGATGTTGATAAAGCGTTTTACCTTGTGTTCTGCAGCACACTCTGCAAGGTTCCGTGTTCCCTGGTAGTTGATTTTCCAGATTGATTTATGCCGGCGGGGATACATCATCGTGCTGGCAGCTGTATGAATTACAGCCGCAACATTTTTGAATGCTTCACCCAGGCTTTCCGGTTTCAGCAAGTCTCCTTCTATTATCTCAAGATTCTGATGATTTGGGAGTTTTGAGCAGGATGAAGCCGGATGATAAAGAGCCCTGACGGAATATCCTTCTTTAAGGAGAATGGAGGTGATATGACTTCCAAGAAAACCATCGGCTCCGGTTACGAGTATAACCATTCCAATAGTATACATAAGGGAGCTTTATTATTAAATAAAAAAATTCTGTTATCCGGATAACAGAATGTTTTTCGAAACCTATTTGTTTTTTTGTTTTGAATTGATTCCCAAGCGAAATGAGCGGAGTGAACAAGTTCATTCCCGAATGAGCGCCGGGAAAGCATGGTTTCCGTAGAACCGCGGCTCTGCCGCGGAACAGGGAGTCGCTTGAGCGACTCCGGGTCCAGGGCTTTGCCCTGGTTCTACTGATACCATTCATTTCCTCTCTCAACTACGTAGATGGATTATTAAGACTGCAACCTTGATTGCCTGTACTTCATGACAGTAAAGTATTTAAAAGAATGAAAAATGACAATTCTTGAAACTTTAAGCATCCTGAAAGATTCCATTTATACCGTTGTTGGAGAGTTGAAAGCGGAAGTTTGGGTAAATTCAGAACCGGTACCCTTCAGAAAAAGATTTTCCGGGGAACATAAAACTCTTTCAGAGGGAGATAAGTGGGGCTCGTTATTTGACTGTGGCTGGTTTCATTTTACCGGTCAGATTCCGGTGATCAGAAATCAGAATGTACCAGTTCTTCTTCTTGATGTTAACGGTGAACTCTTAATGGTTGACAATGAAGGGAAAGCACTTCGAGGACTTACAAGCAAGTCTTCTACTTTTGATAGAACCCTGGGTGAACCGGTAAAACGTGTATTCTACTTGCCAGCACCATTTGAAGTTGATGATGTAATTGATTACTGGGCCGATGCAAGTTGTAATGATCTTTTTGGAGAACTCAAAGAAAACGGTACTCTGAAACAGGCCGATATCGCTCTCTGCAGGGAAGATATTCGGCATATATACTATGATATTGATTTTCTCATAAATATGTCGGCTGAGTTACCGAAAGGGGATCAGCTGAACAAAAGAATTGTAGAAGTCCTGGAACGGCTTACTTCAGTGTTGGTGGATCTAACGGATACCGGGATTCATAAGTCAATCAGCATCCTGGAGAACTTTTTTAATAAAAATTATACTTGTACTGATTTTTTTGTCAGCGCGATTGGTCACTCTCATCTTGATCTGGCTTGGCTTTGGCCGATACGGGAAACCAGGCGTAAAATAGCCAGAACACTTTCAACGGTTTTTGAATTAATGGAACGATATCCGGATTATGTGTACGGTATCAGCCAGCCTCAGTTATTAACCTGGTTGAGTATTGATTATCCTGACCTTTATATACGCTTAAAACAAATGGTGAAGGAAGGAAGAATTGAAGCTCTTGGAGCAATGTGGGTTGAATCTGATACAAATCTTCCTTCAGGAGAATCACTTGTAAGACAAATCCTCTATGGGGTGAAATTCTGGAAAGAAGAATTTGGACTTGAACTGAATAATTTATGGCTTCCTGATGTATTTGGTTACTCAGGAGCACTTCCGCAAATTCTTAAACTAACAGATGTTGAATTTTTTACAACAATGAAATTATCCTGGAATTCTGTCAATCGTTTTCCTTTTAATTCTTTTCAATGGAAGGGTATCGATGGCAGTACTGTACTAGCCCATATGCTTCCGGAGGAGACTTACAACGGTCCAGCAAGTCCAGGTTCTGTATTCAAGATAGTAGATAATTATCAGGAGAAAAAAAACTCAAATCACGCTCTGATGGTTTTCGGTATTGGAGATGGCGGTGGAGGCCCCGGTGCCGAACATCTTGAACGTCTTCACCGCTTAAAGCGTATGCAGATTAAGGCAAAGGTAACACAGGAGAAAGTCTCAGATTTTTTCCATGAATGGAAATCTCAGTCTGGAGACTTCCCGTTATGGGAAGGTGAACTTTATCTGGAGAAACATCAGGGAACATATACTACTGAGGGTTTAAGTAAATGGTACAACAGAAAAATGGAATCGAAACTTCGGGAATTGGAATTTGTTTCTGTTCTCGAGTTGCTTTACACAAACAAAAAATACCCTGCAGATACTATTGAGAAGATCTGGAAAGAGGTGCTGCTTTATCAGTTCCATGATATTCTTCCGGGTTCTTCTATTAAACGGGTTTATGATGAATCCTGGGAAAGATATGGTATTCTCCTTTCTGCTACCGATGGATACATTCACAGCTCAGTTGAGGCACTTATTAATTCGGTTGATTATACCATTTTAGAAAAATGTTATTCAGAGGAATTCTCTATAATGGCTCTTAACACTCTTTCATGGGAAAGAACTGAATGGGCCTTTATTAATGATAGATGGGCTCTGATAACCATACCCTCAATGGGATACGTTGTTCTTCCCGACGGCCGGGATGAGAGTCCGGAATGTGAGTTCAGCTGGGACAGTTCCACCATGGAAAACAAAAAAATCAGGTTACAGTTTAATAGTGATGGCTCTTTATGCTCTTTTTTTGATAAAGAACATCTGTATGAGGTTCTTAAAAAGGGAAGGAAGGGAAATCAGTTTGCCATATTTTGTGATACAGGGGATGCATGGGATTTTCCTGAGGATTACAGGGTAAAAGACCTTGATCGTTTCACTTTTTCCGAATCTACAATTGAAATAAGCGGACCGGAGCTGATTAATCATCAGGTATATGAATACAGAGAATCCATTTTAAGGCAGGATATTGTACTGACTGCTGAAAGTCGACGAATTGATTTCCGTACAAGAATTTCCTGGTCTAATTCCGGGAAAATGGTACGAACATCTTTTCCGGTAAACATACCCTCTGGGATAGCTATGTGTGAAATTCAATTTGGGGCCAAAGAATGTCCTGTACACAGTGATAACAGCTGGGAAGAGGCTAAGGATGAGATTGCAGCGCAAAAATGGATTGATATATCAAATGATGAATACGGAGCAGCCCTGCTGAATGATTCCAAATACGGACACCGGGTAAAGGACCGAGTATTGGATTTATGTCTTTTACGCAGTGTCCCCTATCCCGGGCCGGGAAGTGGGTTCACAGATATCGGTGAGCATAATTTCGTATATTCTCTATTCTGCCATCCGGGGGGATACAGTGAAGGAGGAGTTGTTCAGGCTGCATATGAATTAAACTCTCCACTTACAGTCTATCAAATTCAAAAGACTGAGAAGAAAATCAACAAGTCGTTATTCAGTACTGGTGATTCATCACTTGTTATCAGTACAATAAAAAAGGCTGAGAAATCAGATGCCGTTGTAGTTAGACTCTACGAAGCATCAGGGAAAAGAATCTCAACGTGGTTTACGGCTGATATTTTACAAACAGAATCAACTGCCGGCAATCCCTCAGTCGATGCGGATCTTGTGAATCTCCTGGAAGACTTTCAGCAGAAACTGATTATTGAAAATTGCAGAATTAATCTGGTTGTGAAACCATACGAAATAATTACGATAAAACTCAGCAGAAATCCTTTTTAAAGTGCAGTTCTCTCTTTTGAGAAAGTTTAAAAAATTATTTTATCAGTCTCAATTCCTGCAACTCCAATGACTGTATCAGCACCTGCGTAGTAGACAAGTATTTTGCCTGAAGTCTCAATCTGCCCGCAGGAGAATACAACATTAGGAACACAACCTTCTTTTTCCCAGTCCAATTCAGGTTCAAGAATCGGTTCTTTCTGTCTGGAAATAACTTTGGAGGGATCTGTAAGATCCAATAGGGCAATTCCAAGTGTGTAGGTACTGTTATGACTGACACCGTGGTAGATTAACAACCATCCGTTATCAGTTCTGATCGGTGGTCCGGCAATACCGATTTTTTTTGATTCCCACTCATTTTCCGGTTCAGGTTTCATGACACGGGTGTGGTCTACCCAGTTTTTCAGACTATCTGAATATGCAATCCAGATATCAGGATCCCTTCGATGGAACATGCAGAATCGGCCATTGATTTTTTCTGGAAACAGGGACGCATCTTTATTTGATTCATCGAGTACTGTTCCATGGCGCTTCCAGTTGATGAGGTCCGGAGAGGAGGCAAGGCATATCCGGTAATCCCCTGGGGATTTCCCTCTGTAACCGGTGTACATCATGTAAAAAGTATCTTCAATCTTGACAATTCGGGGATCTTCAAGCCCCCTGAGTTCCTGTTCGCCTTCACCTCTCAGCAGAGGAGTCTGTGTTCTTTCAAAATGTAATCCATCGTTGCTTACCGCATGGCCAAGTGTACTGATGAATGGACCTTCCTTGCCGCCGGCATCGATATCAGTCGCCCTGTATATCAGATGGTAGCGATTATCGTGATACACAGCGGCACAGTTGAATACTGCAGCAGCTTCCCAGCTATGCGCAGTCTGGGGCTCCAGAACCGGATGCTGAAAGATCCTCTCAAGCTTAATTGGCATTATTATCAGATCTCACTTGCTGTTTTGATTCTGTTTTCAGTCTCCATATTAAAGAAATGCAGCCGTTTCAGATTGAAATTGAATCCGATACTGTCACCGGGTTTAACACTCTGATCGGCAGAAACAATCGTTTTTACAATTGCGTCATTCAATTTCAAAGCCACTACCTGATGGGATCCCTGAGGTTCTACAACAAGGACTTTATTGGTAAATAACGCTTTATCACTTGAATCCACTGCAATATCTTCCGGCCTGACACCAACGACAAGTTCTTTTCCATTGTATGCATCAAGTTCACTGAAATCTTTTAATGGGAGTACCAGTTTGAAATTGGAATGTTTAAGAGATATCTCCTCACCGTCTACAGAACATCTTATGTTGAAAAAGTTTGTAGGCGGAGTTCCGATAAATCCTGCAACAAACATATTGGCGCTTCTGAAGTACACATCATCGGGTGTACCGATTTGTATGATTTCTCCATCTTTCATGATGACTATTCTGTCTGCCATGCTCATGGCTTCTGATTGATCATGAGTAACAAAAATAGAAGTTGCTTCTGTCTGCTGATGGATTGCCTTTAATTCTGTGCGCATTACAACACGAAGCTTTGCATCCAGATTTGACAAAGGTTCATCCATAAGAAAAAGCTTTGGTTTTACGGCAAGAGCCCTGGCCAATGCAACTCGCTGCTGCTGGCCTCCTGAAAGCTGTCCGGGGAGTCTTTTCAAGAGCTCTCCGATTTTTACCATATCGGCTGTTTCCTGGACACGCTGCCTGATTTCAGCTTTTGGCATTTTCTTCAGTTTCAATGAAAAGGCGATGTTATCAAATACGGTCATATGGGGCCAGATCGCATAGTTTTGAAAGACCATGCTTATACCCCTGTCTCTGGGTGGAATATCGGTTATATCTTTCCCATCCAGATGAATGGTTCCCCTTGTTACTTCTTCAAGACCTGCAACCATTCTCATCGTTGTTGTTTTCCCACAGCCTGAAGGTCCAAGAAGAACAATGAATTCCTTCTCATTGACATCAAGATCCATTTTTCTAACGCCCCAGACTTTCTTTGAGAAGCGCTTTGCCAGATCTACCAGTTCCAATGTTGCCATTTCTATCTCCTAAACCTTTACTCCACCCCACATTTGGATGATGTATTTTCGAATGATTAATGTAAAAATTATTGCGGGAACAGCCTGAGCGACGCTGCCTGCTGTTATCAGATTTATCTGACCCTGAGAACCAACCAGTGCCTTGTACACAACGACCGGGAACGTTGGATTGAATTGAGTTAATACAACAGCTGCAATAACTTCATTCCAAGAGCCGATAAAGGAATACATGGCGCATGCCGCGAGTCCCGGGAGGGCCAGAGGCAGGGTAACATGCCAGAATGCACCGACTCTTGTTGTACCGAAAATCATGGCCGCTTCCTCAAGGGATATGGGAATGGACATGAATACACTTGCGGTAATCCATATACTCATGGATATCTGTCCAACTGAGTACACAAGGGACAGGCCAAGGGGCCGATCGTACAATCCCATTCTTGCCAGAATGATTACCATGGGAATGGCAAGGGATACGGCCGGGAACATCCTGACAAACAGCACACTGAGTTTTAGAAGATTTTTTCCCTTGAAGAAATATCGGGCAAACGCATAACCTCCCATACCGCCGATTGTAAGAGCAATGACCACTGTAGCTCCGGCAACCATCAGACTGTTCAGTACGGCTCTTGCGGCACCGTTTATTACCTGAAAAAACAGAATGTAATTGGCCAGAAGATCTTTTCTTACGGAAAATTCCACCTTTGATTCTTTATCAACAATTCTGAGGTATTCTTCAATTTTCTGATCAGTTATTTTGCTGTTTGCCTGAAGCTTGATAAATTTCCGGAGATTGCTGACATCCTTTTCGCTGTTACTGAAGAAGAGGGGACCAAAGGGCATGAAATCATTTTCGGATTTATTGAAAATGTATAAATGGTACCCTTCTGTATCTTTGTCAATCTTGAAATCGGCTTTGAATGAAGGTACAAGGGGTTTCGGCCACTCAGAATACGTTTCATAGTCGGACATGAATGAAAAAGAGAACAAAAAGAAGATAGGAAAAATAATAATAAACAGGATTCCCACCAAAACAATATAGAGGGAAGTTCGCTTTGCCGATCTGCGGAGTTGCCGCTGCAGTGCACTATTCAACTTCTTGCTCCTTCTTCTTCTCAAAGGATCCGGAAACTTTCAGGTATAAAATAGCGGTTGCCGATACAATAATTGCAACGATCACGGATAGTGCCAGTCCTATACGCTCAAAAGATGCCGCCCCGAGTTCGTCGTAATTCAGTACTATCTGTTCCAGAAGTGTAGGCAATCTGTTAAAGCCGAAGAGCATAACAATAATCAGCCATATCTGAATGGCTGAAATTATCCTGAGAATCATGGCTGTCGTAATAGTCGGCTTTAACATGGGGATGGTTATTTTGCGTAAAACCTGGAACTTTGTACCGCCGAATATATATCCGGCTTCTCTGACATCAGCTCCTATTCCCTGTAATCCGGCAAGTAGAATAATCATGACAAAAGGAATCACAGTCCAGGCGTCAATTATGATAATGAGCCACAGCCTTGACATCTCCCCGCCGGCAAGAAAAAGAATTTTACTTGCATCGTCAATAATTCCTGCATGCATCAGAAAACTGTTCAGCCAGCCCCTCGTTGCCAATCCTGACGACCACATGGCACCAACTGCAACTGCCGGCAGAGCCATGGGAATCATCGCCAGAAAAAGGAAGATTGATGACCCCTTGAATTTCGTGTTAATCAACAGGGCCAGTCCGAATGCCAGTACGAATTCAATTGTAACTGAGAATATTACCAGAAAAGCAGTATCAAAAAGGGCTGTGTAGAATACAGGATCCTTGAAAATATAGATGTAATTTCCCAAAGTCCAGATACCGTCAACATCCCTGAAACTTTCAACTATCGCGTTTAATACAGGAAATAACCAGAAAATTGTATAATAGATAATTACCGGTGCAATAAGTAAATACGGCACCATTTTCTTGCGGTTGTCTCTACTGAGTGATAATTGCGGTTTTGTAATTCTCATTATTCACCTACCAGATATAAATGGCGGCTGGGAAACCAGCCGCCAAAGATGACTTATTTCTTTAATGCTTCCAGTTTAGCCTGAGCTTCATTCAGCAGGTTTTCATCATATACACCTGTTCCGATAATCATTTCTGCAAAAACATCATCATATACCTGTTTTACAGCACCCCATGATGTATATGCGCTTCCGGGAACGCCCGAAACAACACCGGTCTGAAGAACCAGGACGCCTTTCTTGATGACTTCGTCAACAGGAGAATCACCGAGAACCTTGATTGCTTCATCAATTGGAGGCAGAAATCCACCTGTTCCCCGGGCAACTTTCACTGCAATCTCAGGTCTGGTCATGAATTCGATGAATTTCAGGGCCAGATCATGATGTTCAGCACCAACAGGAACACCAAAGCCGCTGACACCTGCAATTGAACCAATTCCTTTCGGTCCCTTGGGAGCGGGAGCAATGACGTAGTTGGAAGGGTTGGATCTGTATGCTTCACCAGTACGGGCCATATGAGCAACAGTCAACCATGTTTCACCACTTTTCATAGGGGCTGTAACATTGTCATAAGTCATGACTGTGGGAGAATAAGCATTATGCATTTTGGTTAGTAACTTCCAACCTTCAAGGGCTCCGGGAGAGTTGATTACAGGAAACTCACCGCCGTAGGAAAGAAACATTCCGCCGTACATATAAATCAAAGATTTCATGGGAACGCCGGTTACAGCGGTTTTCCCTTCACCCTCGCCTTCGGCAATGGCAACGGCCCAGTCGATGTACTGTTCCCAGGTGATATTCTGTACATCAGCACCGGAGGGCAGATACTTCATGGCTTTCTGATTTGCCAGCAGCAGATAAACATCGCCGCCTACAGGTGCAAAGTAAGTTTTCCCACCGGACATGATGCTGTCCAGGAACGCGGCCGAGAATGTTCTTCCGGGCCAATCGGACACGGGAAGTTCTTCAACATACTTGTTGGTAATCCACTGGTCCATCACACCGTTGTGGACAATAACGACATCCGTGGTAACTCTTCCAGTTTCAGCCTGGAGTTCTGCTCTCTTGAGAAGAACTGTATCGTCCAGTATCTCAAACTTGACTATGCAGTTATTCTCCTTTTCGAAATCGGGGAAAACCTCATCGTAGAGAAATTTCTGCTCCGACGCCGGTGAGTAAAGCCTGGATGAGACAACAAGGGTAGTTGGAGCATCAGCTTCAGCTGCTTCAGGTTGACCTCCTGCAAACAGATAACCTGCTGTAAGTGAAAACAACACGAGTAAAGAAATTAGAACTTTTCTCATAGAAAAATCCTCCTATAATTTTTTATGCCCACCGCAACGCGGTGATTGCATTTTTTCCAGATTGTTGAGCCACGAGGCACCCCACATCGGGAGCTCATCGTCTACTGCACAGCGGTCGTGAATCATGATAAAACTGCTGTTCTCCAATGATTTTCTTTTTTTCTCGGGTACGATAAGAGGACTGTTGAATCCCAGAGACTCCATCAGTTTCGTGTCAGGTACTCCCATGGGAAAACCGCCTCGCAATGTGCCGTCATCGAGTACATCTACAGCTCTCCATGTCGCTTCAAAGGCATCCGCCGGATAGTAATCACTCACGCCCTGTATCCATACTTTCAAGCCCATACTGCGGATTTCTTCTATCAGCTTCCGATATCCCTTTCCCCAAATATCTCCTGGAGATACAGGTGCCGCTCTTCCTGCAATCTGATCGAGCTGAATCCATGTTATTCCCAGGTTTTTCAGGCGATTTACTTCGCTCAAAATATGATTGATCCAATTAGTTGACGAGGGGTTCATTACTGCGAAATCCCGGCCCCTGTACGCTTCAATTACCTGTTGTCCCTTGATGTCAGTGAGAATTGAGGATTCGAGATTAGGATATGAGGACAGGAGTGCACGTTCGGCTAATCGTGCATTCATATATAACGATACTTCAAAGCCCAGTTTTCTGATTTCTTCGATTGCTGATTTGAAAGCCGGCTTTCCGCCGAGTTTCGAAGATGGTGTATAGTCCGGATAACCGATGTCATGTCCCTCCGCGTATCCGAATACATGAATGATATCCCCGGGGAGAGGAGGTCCGAATTTGTTTATCAAGACATGGGCCGCATCTTCCAGAATGGCGAACCCCCGGTTTTCAGGGTCTTCACATTCCCCGGCAGGCCCGATTAATCCAAGCTGATACAAAGATGCCTCTGATGCTGGATTTTTTCGTTTCCCATAACTTTTTTTTATGTCTGAAATGGGTATCAGGAGGAGCTTCCAGCTTACGGAAGTACCCTTGAAATTGAAACTGACAAGTCCGGGTTCTTCGGCTCTGAGTTCTAAAAATCGGGTTCTGCCCCGGGCATCGGGATCGGTGTAAAATGTGTATAAAGTGTCGCCGTCAATTACACCCATGGCTTGAACTGAAGCGGTTGCCGGCCAGCAGAGGCTGATTCCTGAGTTCTGCCGATTCAGGGCTTTGAGCTTTTTATGAGCTGACATCAGAGAAAATCGTTCTCCTTCCCTGTTCGGCCAGATAATTTCTCCCTCGCCTTGTATTGTCAGAGTTGTTTCGACGATTTCAGAATCACCGGCGATTTGTTGATAATCAGTGCCGCCGTTGTCATTGATAACGGGAACCGGCTTTGGATAGCCATCCAAAGTCATTGTCATATTTTCGATATCGATTAGAGTCATGAAAGAGCCATTCCTTCGGCCAGCAGTGATTCCAGCGCCTCATAGGAATTGTGCTCTTTTCCGATTCTGAAATTCTCCTGGAGCAACCCGGTAGTTTCCGAACTCAGTAAAGTTGTTATTACTTTAGAGGAAATATCTTCAGCTTTGCCTTCGGGAAGTCTGAATAGATCGTTTTCCCTGTCTGGTTCTGCACGATCCCCCATGCTTATCACCGAGTATCCTCTATCTCTGATATCCGATTTGAAAACCGGATATTCAAATAACATCACTGGTTTTCGGGCAAAAACCGCTTCCAGAAACTGGTTGCCCCAACCCTCGTACATGCTCGGATAGGAGACAATGTCTGCATGGGGATATACGTCAAAGAGGGAGTAGGTACGTTCTCCCCCGGACTCACTGCGTTCTGCAGCAATCCGGTGACCGATGAATTGATGGGGAATTCTTTCCTCGGCCAGCAGATGTTCCAGTGATTTATGATAATCTTCCGCATCTTTTTCCGTATATCCTGCAATCAGGTAAAAGAAGCGGGATTCTTCACTTAATATTTTTCCGTTGTAAAGCTTTTGTCCTCTGAGTTTTTTAAGGTTCTCAGGGGAGTTCAGATATTTCAGAACAGGAATTATAAGTTCAATGCCCTTTCTTCGAACGATGCGGGTGGCTTGGAGTACGATGATATCCTTACTGCTGAACCCTGTATCCTCAGGCAGACGGGTATTCCATGGGTCTATTGACCATTCAGCCGCATCGAAATCCAGAGTATCCGGGAAAACCATGGCCTCAATTCCCGTTCTCTCTTTCAGTGCTGATGCCGCCAGGGAGTTGATACAGGCATGTTTTACTCCCGGAATCTCCGGCGGGATATTCAGTTCAAGAAACGCCCGGACTGACGGGCAGGAAGGATGGCGGTATTGGCTCCGCTCCCAGTAGAAATCATGATGGGTTGCCAAAGTCGGTATGGTATGTCTCAGTAGAACTGCCCTGAACGCCGATGCCGATGCGATGTGCCGGCCGTGGGAGAAAATATTGTGCAGCAGGATGAAATCGGGTTTGAACTCATCAATTACCTGATTAATTTCAATTTCAATTCGTCTGGACAGTTTTTCGATATCCGCCATCAGGCTGGACTCATCGGGATAATCCCTGATTTTACCGAAAGCATTATCGGCAATTTTTCTGGCAAGTTCTGAATTGAAATCCATAGACGGTAGAACGAAATCCGACCTGGAGCTTCCCGGTCCGGCCATAGATGCCACAATAAATCCGTCTTCCTCCAGAATATGGCGTCTTTTGGCAATCTCCAGGGAAACACCGTCAGTCATACCTACCCTGTAATGGGCAAAAAGGACACGGTTTTTTCCGGAAGAGGTTGAAATCACAGCTAAACTCTAAATTCTCTAACATGATATGTCAAGTTAAAAGTAAAATAATTATACTCTTCTGAAATAGCAGTTATTATGCACAGAATCTACATTAATAAGGGTTAAAATGGAATTTGTCACATTCTACAAGATATGTTATGTTTTAAAAGATGCAGCCACTATATCAGAAAATTATTGAAGAGCTTTCAACCTCCATAGTTTCAGGCAGCTACAAACCTAACGAAAAATTACCTTCGGAAGCTGAGCTGATGAGATCATTCAACACCTCTCGAATAACCGTAGTCAGAGCTCTGAAAGATCTTGAAATTCGGGGTGTTATTTACAGACGCAGGGGAAAAGGTTCTTTTGTATCACCCCGGAGGTTAACGGGTACAAAAATAATCTCCCTGGTACTGCCCCACAAAGAGGGGTTCTTTTCCGGTGGTATGCAGTACGTCCGTTCAATTACCACCGCCTGCCGTGAAATGGGCTACCTCTGCAGCGTGCATTACTCGGAAAAATCCTCGAGAAAAGAGCGGGCGATTCTTGAAGAACTCAGGAGACATGAAGTATCAGGGGTGATCCTTTATCCCATCGGTAACCGGAACATAGACGAAATCAGCCGTCTTTCACTGGACGGTTATCCGATCATCCTGCTGGATCGTTCTCTGGACGAGCTGGATCTGCCGGTAGTTCGCTCCGAGAATCTTTCCGGTGCCCGGCAGGCTGTAACCCATATTCTGAACCTGGGACATAAAAGAGTGGGTTTCATCGGAGTACTTGATGCGGAACCGGCAGCTCTGCGCTATCGTGGATACTGCCGGGCTCTCACCGAAGCAGGCCTTCCCATCAACCCCGTTCTTACCCATACCCGCTATCCCGGAAATGAAGCTGATGAACAGGCTGTACTCGGTTCTGATGCCGCCGACGAGATATTAAAGAGCCTTATGGAAAACGAGGTAACCGCCTGCTTCTGCGTGAACGACCTCTGTGCCTACCGGATTGCCGATGCGGCAAAGCGAATGGGTGTTGGGGTTCCTGAAAGGTTGTCCATCGTCGGTTTTGACCATATGAGGTATCTTTCGGAGCTGGGCCTGGATCTGACAACTGTTGCCCAGGATTATGAAAGACTCGGACAGGAGAGTGTCAGCCTTCTGGTCCGCCTGGTTGAAAACCCCGATATCCCCAGAGAAGAAATCACGTTGGATATCACAGTACCAACCCGGTTTGTGGCGGGATCTACAGTTGTGAAACCGCTATGAAGAAGAACAATTAACAACTCTAAAATTCCGTAAACGCATTTTTATATTGAAATTATAGCGTTAAAGAATAATACTGTCAGTATGAATAAGGTTAACTTCCGTGTTTTATGATTTTTCCATACTTCGGAATTTGAGGAAACGTTCCGGGTTCACCATTGCTGACGTCTCGGAAAAATCCGGAGTTTCCCAGGCGGTAATCTCCAAACTTGAGCGCAATCAGAACAGTGCTGAGCTGGAAACCATTTTCCGAATTGCCCGGGTTTTCGAAATGAGTGCTGCCGATCTCATCGCCCTTGCCGAAGCACGAACCGGTCATCGGGCCAAAGCCGGTTACAGGGAATCCCACGGGTTCTCATTTGAGCAGATCTCATACTCCAACATTCTCTGCCTCTACGGAACGGCTCACAGCGGAGAGAAGCTCCATCGCCCGGAGGTTCACAAGGACGATTATGAACTCTGCTGGGTGTTGGAGGGAGAAGTGGAAATTACCCTCCCCGGAGAAATCCACAATCTCGCTTCTGGTGAATCATTGCAGTTCGACGCCATTCTTGAGCACTCGTATCGAGTGATAACGGACTGCCGCCTGCTGATTCTTCATATCACAAAACCCGGGAGGTTCTGATGATTATTGATGATTTTTTAACCCCTGATGTCCTGCTTCCCGCCCTGAGTCGTTTCTGGGATTATTCGTCCCGTAAGATTGAAAGCCTGAAAGATAATTACGACTACTCCCGGGGTGCACCTGTTATAACCGTGAACGGCAGTTACAGCAGCCGCCGCTGGACCGATTGGACCTGGGGATTTGTCTTCGGTTCCTCCCTGCTGCAGTTCGAAGCCACCGGTAATGTTTCTTTTCTTGAGAGTGCCCGAAAGGATATAGACATCCACATGGGGAACTATCTTACCCACAGCGGTGTTCACGACCATGGATTCAACGTTATCTCAACATTCGGGAACTTAAGGCGTCTTATTGCCGAAGGGAAAATCGAAGAGGGTGAGGGGGAAATCAAGTATCTTGAAACTGCCCTGCGATGCTCCGGGGCTTCCCAGGCCTCCCGCTGGACACCCATTGATGAATCCGGAGGGTATATCGCCAGTTTCAACGGACCTCATTCCCTCTTTGCCGATACCATCCGTACACTGCGCTCTCTGGCCGCAGCCCACAGTCTGGGGCATACTCTACTGGGAGAAAACGACGCTCACATATCACTCTTTCACCGCCTGGTATACCATGCCGAAACCACTGCAGAATTCTCGGTGTACTACGGTGAGGGCCGGGACATTTACGACTGCAGGGGCCGTGTGGCCCATGAAAGCCTGTTTAATACCCGGGATGGAAACTACCGCTGTCCGAATTCCCAGCAGGGCTATTCAGGATTCACCACCTGGACCCGGGGACTGGCATGGATAATTGCAGGATATCCTGAACTTCTCGAGTACCTGGAAACAGTTCCTGAAGAGGATTATCCCGAGGGTAAATCACCGGAGTACGTTAAGGCTTTTATGCTCAAGGCGGCCCGGGCTGCCGCTGATTTCTACATTGCCAACACTCCCACAGACGGGATTCCCTACTGGGATACCGGTGCCCCGGGTCTTTTACAAATGGGTGACTATCTGAACTGCCCGGCAGACCCCTTCAACTCTTATGAACCTGTGGATTCATCAGCCTCCGCCATAGCTGTCCAGGGATTGATGCGACTGGGACGGTACCTGGAGAAATACTCCGAAACAGCTGATGCGGGCAGACGGTACTTTCAGGCAGGGCTAACCGCATTGAAAACCATGCTGGAAGAACCCTATCTCAGTACTGATGATAAGCATCAGGGGCTTTTGCTGCACACGGTGTACCATCGCCCCAACGGTTGGGATAACATACAAAAAGGAGCTGATATCCCTTACGGTGAGGCCTGTATGTGGGGGGATTATCACATCAGAGAGGCGGCTTTATATGTCCAGAAAATTGCCCGGGGGGAGAGGGATTATCAGTTTTTTACGGGATTACAGAACGGGATTACAGAGTAATCATGAGGCAGGAGGGAGAATATGATTGTAACGGATTTATCAAAAATTGAAGGGCGTACTTATCCGGCCCGAAGGCGAACACAGAACCTTGCAGGCGGAGCAGCACCGATTCAGACCGGGCAGTTTTCCATGGGTTATGTCACTCTTGAGCCCGACGGCGGGCAGGTGCCCTGGCATAACCACGAACAGGTTGAAGTGTATTTCGTTATTTCCGGAGAAGGCGAGATGTGCCTTGGAGAAGAGATGAGGGAACTGAACACCGGACAGGCGGTGCACATTCCCCCGGGAATATTTCATCAG
>QNBK01000023.1 GCA_003644105.1 Spirochaetota bacterium
TGAATTTTCAGAAGGTCTTTAAATTGGCCTGTTAATTGTTCCTGTTTTTTGTAAGAATGCATTCCAAATTTATTTTTTGTCCTGTCCAGAGCGACGATGGATACATTCCGGGAAATTGAGTGGGTGATAAATAAGCCCTCCTCTTTCCTGTTTTCGCTGAGATAACTAATCCGGTGTTTCTCGTAAGCCTCTTTATAGGACGGCATTCTTGCTACCTTACCGTTTACTATGATGGTGCCCCCGGCAATCGGATCGATTCCAATCACCTGGCGAGCCAGTTCAGTACGTCCGGCTCCGACCAGGCCATACCATCCGAGGATTTCGCCTTTTCTGAGGCTGAACGAATTTTTTTCAGGCCTGACAGCGGAGTGGATCTGATCAACTTTTAAAACCGTCTCCGCATCATCCCGGTTGTGGGATGGGAAAGCCTGGAGGAGTTCCCTCTGGCCAACCATTCGTTCGATAAGGATATCCCGGGTCATATTGCTTATAGGCTCTTCATCTCCGATAGACCTGCCGTCACGGATGACTTTCACCCGATCAGCGATAGCAAAGATCTCCTCGAGTTTGTGGCTGACGTAGATAATCGCTACACCCTGATTCCGCAGTTGACGTATCGTGTCCAGGAGGGAATCGGCTTCCTTGATAGAGATAGAAGCAGTTGGTTCATCAAGAAGCACAATATGTGAATGTATAGAGAGTGCCCGGGCGACTTCTATCATCTGTTTCTGGGCGGAGCTCAGTTCCTCAATTCCGCTTGTCGGGTCAACATCAAGTTTTACCCGTTCCAGGAGTGCGAGGGCATCCTTCTGCATTTGCTTCCGGTCGACGGTTTTAAATGGTTGAGAGCAGATCCTGTCCAGAAAGATGTTCTCAGCGACGTTGAACGTCGGAATCAGATTTCGTTCCTGGTGAACAACAGAAATCCCATGACTGAATGCCGCCTGTGGGTTGTTCAGGGAGACTTCCTCACCATTGATTCTGATTTGGCCGCTTTCGGGACGGAAGACACCGGATATACAGTTGATCAATGTGGACTTGCCTGCGCCGTTCTCACCCACAAGAGCGAGGACTTCACCAAATTTCAGATTCATGGTGACGTTATCGAGAGCTTTGACGCCCGGGAATATTTTCGTAATTCCGTCCAGTTGGAGGACCGATTTATCGTGAGATATCTCAGGCTGTTTCATCGTTTCCTCCGGAGCATCCCTGCCAGATTGAATTGATCCACCATGACAGACAGAAGAATGACAGTACCGTAAATGAGGGTATTCCAGAAAACATCAACGGCAAGGTGCACCAGTCCGTTGGAAATAATCGTGAGTGCAATCGCTCCAAGAAGACATCCTGCGACATTCACCTTACCACCGTTCAGTTTCGTGCCTCCGATCAGAGGCGCAGCGAAGGATAGTAGCATCCAGTCGGCACCCATGTTCGGCTGAGCGGTTTTGATTCGAATCATTGCGATCATACCAGCTATCGCAGCTACAAGAGCGGCAATAATACTGGCATACAGAACAACACGGAACTTGGAAATACCATAGAGTTCAGCAGCTTTGGGATTCGCTCCAAAAGCCAGAAACTGCCGCCCGATGGCCAGTTTACTGAACATGAACCAGATAAGCAGGCCAACAAGAAGCATGTAGAAAAATGAAAGAGGCAAACCGAATAACTGGGTGTCACCGTAGGCCATGAACTTCGAGTCGATTCCATAATATGGATTACCGCTTGTAATCGTCAGATTGATACCCTGGAAAAGACTGGCGGTGGCCAGGGTGATCAGAAAGAAAGCAGGGCCAACACCTCCGGCCCGATAGATCAGTAGGCCGTTAACGACCCCGCAGGCGACTCCCACAAGAATTCCTATTATCAATGCCGGAAATGCCGGAACGCCGAGACGGTCCATTGCACCTCCGGCGATGATGGCGCTCAATGCGCCGATTGCACCAACAGAAATATTCAATCCGCCGATGGCCATAATAATCATCTGGGAGAAACCGACCATGGCAGTGATTGTCAGTACTTTCACGAGAACAAAAACATTTGTTGCTGCCAGATAATTTGGTTTCAGAATTAACATCACAGTGAGCAGGATGGCGACGATGATAAGAGGGCTCAGAATGCCGCTCTCTTTAACCTGGCTTATCATGGTTCGTTGATTACTATTTTTCATTATCAATTTCCAGTTCTGATTGCCGTTTGATGAGGTTGAGTCTTCCCCGGTCAACTTCGTAGGCCGAGAGTAGAACAATGCCGAGGATGGCCGGGAACATGTAGGTATTGACGTTCCATAGTATGAGGGCGTTGTTGATTAAAACCATCAGGACGCTGCCCAGGACAGCACCGACAGTTGATGCTTTTCCACCGGAAAGAAGGGTACCGCCAAGAACTGCAACAACAAAGGAGGTCAACATCCAATCGTCGCCTACAGAAATCTGGGCAGACCCGAATCGGGCAGTCTGTATAATCGCCGCGATACCGCAGAGCAATCCCGAGAGAGAATGACCGATAACAACGGTGGATTTTACTTGAATACCTGAGTAGAGAGCCGCCCGAGGATTCGCACCGGTTGCTTCCACTCTGAGACCAGTCTTTGAGTAACGGAATATTATATAGACCATGATTGCGGTGGCGAGGGCGACAAAAAATGTCACAGGGACAACACCGGCTTTCGCCCGGTTGAATAGCTTGATGGCGTCTGGGAGACCATCGAACGGAACACCTCTGGATATAACAACGCCGATGCCCTTGTAAATACTCAACAATGCCAGAGATATAATGAACGGACTGATACGACTCCGGGTAATCAACAATCCTTGGAAAAAACCGCAGATTGTCGCAACAACCAGCCCGATGAGCAGTGCAGGCAGAACGGGAACACCCATTTCCTGCATGCTATAACCCATTAATATGGATGTCAGAGACCCGATGGAACCGATCGCCAGATTGAGATGCCCTAAGGAAAGAGCTGTCATCTGGGCCAGTCCGATTATCATGTAAATAGTAATCGATTGAAGCTGAGAGGTGATGTTATAGGCAGAGAGGAAGCCTGGTGAACTGACGATCAACGCCAGAAAAAGAATCACAAGCGGCAGGATGACGCTTGTAAGTTCATGTCGGAAAGCCTTTTTGGCAAGTTGCATGGTCGATACTCCTAACTCGATTCCACAATAAAAGACCGGGAGAAGCCTCCCGGTCTTTCTGGTATCATCTACCAGCAGGGGGATCGAATCGATCGGTCCAGGTTTGCATCATTTTCATAGTCTCTCCGATAACCATTGGTTCATAGTCATCAACAGTGCTGGCATCAATCAGATATGAGCCGGAGTCAACAACAGCCGGCTGACCGTCTTTATAGGTCCAGCCATCGGCCAGCATTTTCAGGGTGTACATACTGATATAGGCTTGGGCCCAGGGATTCTGGGACATCGTGCCTACCATCTTACCGGCTTTGATTGCTTCAATAACCTTGTCGTCCGAGTCGATTCCAACGGCTTTGATATGATCGTAGTTATCATTCTCCAGCATATAGGCAGCTGTAGCGAAAGCTGCGTAATAATCCATGGCGACAAGTCCGTCAATTTCTGATCCACGGGCGGCCAGAAGATCGCCGACTTTCGTCATGGAACTCTCAGCTGAACTGATATCTCCAACGAGCTGAAGAAGTGTTACATCGGGATAATTCGCACAGGCGTCTTCAATACCTTTGAATCGCTTCTGAGTGTTGGTATCATTCAGGGAACCCGAAAGACCAACAACATTACCTTTTTTGCCGATCGCTTCAATCACAATGATTGTTGCATCATAGGCAGACTGATAAACGTCGGTCGCTAATGTAAGAGTGGATTTGGAGGGCAAAGCCGGGGGGCCGCCCATAGTGACGATGAAGATACCGGCGTCGACCATTTTATTGATCTGCTCGTTACCGGCGGTGGGCTCAGAGGTCATCATGAAAATGCCCTTCATACCGGAAGCAATCAGGCCGTCGAGTTTCTGGTTCTGCTCGTTCTGAACCCAGTTCTGTGGGGTCTGAATTGTTATGTCGGGAATGCCGAGCTCCGAGGCAGCCATATTAGCCATACCTTCAACGGGATTGGCATAGTCAGCAATACCGCCGAAAGAAAAGCCGAATTTGTAATCCTTCATAGACTTGCCGTCTACAGGACCGTAGGCAATTTCAGGATATTTCTCTACGAATTCCCGGTCACTTCCCGTTGTCTCCGATTGTGTGTCGCTATTGCCGTTGGCATAAAGCGCTGTTCCTGCTAATGCAATAATCAGCAGAACTACAATGATTTTTTTCATTTCGATGCTCCTTATTCTCAATACCTTTATGTCAGCCATTGAGTGTTGTGAACATCAGTCTGAGGGCCGAAACAGCTGTTGGAAAGGTCAAAATTCTTGCTCGTCAGTGAAATCTTTTGACATTGTTGCCATATTTTGACCTGTGAAGAGGATTTGCCAGCCCGTTTGATATCGGTAAACTACTAATCGGGATTCCTGTATTCCTGCCCCTGCCCACCCGAGTTCTGTCTAAATTCACTGGTTGTCATCCCCACCATTTTCTTAAAGATTTTACTGAAGTAGGTGTGATTCCTGTAACCAACAAGTCGGGCTATCTGCTTAACTGAGAGGCTCCGATCATCAATTAACTCCTTTGCCTTATCAACCCGAACTTGAGTCAGGAAGTCAATATAGTTCAAGCCGACCTCCTGTTTGAATGTCCGGCTCAAGTGCGACATGCTTATGTTTAATTCATCAGCGATGAATTCCAGTGAGAGATCATTCTGATAGTGAGCTCTGATATACCGGACAGCATGGCTGACAATGCTGGAATGCGCCGTTACCAGACCGGTATTCTCCTGACCTTCTTCGAGAGTCTCCAAGTCCTTGAAAAAGAAAACAGAACCGGGAACGGCGTTCCCCAATGCGGTAAGAGACTGGGAATATGAAAGGCTGATGTTGCCTGTATCGCTGGAAATGTCACCGATTCCGATCTGCACTTCCAGACCGAAGTCACTTCGAAGTTTCTTAGCAAGGAGCTCTGAGAAACTGTATGCCCAATGCCTGACTTCAGCCGTATCCGATTCTTCTCCGCAAGCAATATAGGCGGTGAATACATCATCTCTGATGCCCCCGACAATCCCACGGCCTACCTGAGAAACAAATATGGATATCGCCTGGTAAATATCGTCAGATAAGGATTCGATTGAGTCGCTTACGCTGGACGAGGTTTGTACTCGGCAGCTGATAACAAAACCTGATTCCAGTGAGATATCCAGAAGAGAACTGTACATCGGAACCTTGCTTTTTTTGATGGAGTTTGTAACCACAGACATGATGAATTCATTGGAGACTATGGGAATGAGATTGCTGATGATAGTATCTCTGCTTCGGATTCTGTCGTCACGCCGTGATTCTTCATCGAGCTCGGCAATGCACTTGGTAACGGTTTGAATGATTTCCGCCCTCCGTATGGGTTTCACCACGAAATCGTTCACCTGGAGCTTCAAGGCCTCCACCGCGTAGTCAAATTCATTGTAGGCGGTGTTCATGATAATCTTGGTTTGGCACCCCAGTTTCCGCAAAAGGCGTATGGCCTCGATTCCTGTCAGCCCCGGCATATCGATGTCCACAATGGCGATATCAATATGCTCCTTTTCAGCAATCTTGACGAACTCGATGCCATTGTCGGCATCATCCAATATCTCCAATTCAGGAAACTCATTGCTCAAAAGAAGGTGAAGTGCGATACGGTCGATTTCTTCATCTTCAGCGATAAGGAGTCGGTATTTCATCCGTTATCATTCTTATAGGGAATGTCGATTCGAATTATTGTGCCGCCTCTCTCCCGGGCTTCCAATTTGTAATGAAGATCGCCATTGAAGAAGATAGAGAGGCGGCTGATGACGTTGCTGATACCGATACTTCCTTCAAACTCGTTTTCCAGATTATCTGTCAATATCAGTGAATTAAGCCTTGTAAGCCGCTTCTTCTCTATACCTACTCCGTTGTCCTCGACTGTCAGAAACACCCGCTTTTCGACCACTTTTGCCTCAACCCTGACAAAAGCATCTGAGATGTAACTGCTGACTCCATGGTCGATTGCATTCTCCACGAGAGGTTGAATAATCAGGCAGGGTAGCAAAGCAGCAAAAGTGCTTTGATCAAAATCAATTTCGAAGATTAGCCGGTCTCCCATCCTGATTTTTTGAATTGCAAAATAGTCCACCACATTCTGGTATTCATCTTTAATTGTCACAACCTTATCGAACTTGTCGTAGTTGTACCGGAGAAAGCTCCCGAAGGATTCCAGAAGTTCGGTAGCTTGCCCGGCACCCTCGATGAAGGCAACATTCTTGATCATATTGATGGAATTGAACATGAAATGCGGGTTGATTCGACTCTGAAGTGCCTTCAGCTCGCTGACTTTCAGTAGGTTTGTAATCTTGAGATTCCTGGTTTCTTCATCATGGAGTTTTCGCTCAAGATCAGCATTTCTTTTCATATCAAGGAAATATTCGTTGATCCGGGTGGCAAAAATATTATATGCAGTCGTGAGGTTATCGTACTCATCAATATTGTGTTCTTCAATAACGATTGTATCAATTTCATGGTTTGAGATAGCTGCGTTAGACACGATAGTTGTCAGGCTTTTTATCGGGCTGGTAATCCATCCAGACAGGGCGGCGGCCAGGTACATGCTGATGACAATGAGAACTACAATGATTGACAGACCAGCAGCGTTCAATTGAAACCTGAAGCGTGCAGCTTGCTGTCGACCCTGGTTGACATTCAACGCCAGGGTTTCATAAGTCCGGTAATAATGCTGATTCGTCAGATAGAACAGATGTCGCGCCTGCTCGTATACCGGTATTGCCGCACTTGGGTATCCATCGATCATCAACCGAATTGCACTGGTTGCTTCATTGGTATACGACTGAGCCAGAAAGTAAAGATCGGTATATCTACGCCCAAGGTTCAGGTCTTCAGTACTGGAACGCAGTCGGCGAGCATTTGATAGAAGCTTATCCCGATTGAAAAAAAAGAGGTTCTTCCTATCAAAATTCTCCTGTCTGATAATAGATTCCATCTCCTGTCCGACTTCGTTGATCGCCACCAGATAGTCATTAAATAAGCCATATTGGTCGATGATCTGGTCATATTTAAAGAAAATGAAACCGTTTAGTCCGAAGATTATAATGCTCGAAATTGACATGATGAGGATGATGATCGTGTAATGCCGCTTCAGGACTTGAGATATTGTTCGGCTGGACCGCGATGATATCAACAGAAATACCTCATAGTTATTCCTCAGTACAAGTCTTTTACATTCTCAAGTGTGATTAGACGGGTTTCAGTCTCTATAAAACTTTCCGGTACCTCTCCACCTGAAAAAACCGCTGCAAGAGCCTCAGTACTCAGAATACCCAACTGTCCGGGTGTCTGAACAATAGTACCATAAACCAGGCCATTCTTAATCGACTCGATAGTAAAGTCTACATCGTCGAATCCAATCAAAGAGAAACTCGAACTGTTGCTCTTTTCGGAAATAATTCTGGCAATACCTTCGATGTCATTGGTGGAAACCCCCAAAAACGCATTAACTTCAGGATGCTCCAGCAGGATTTCCTTTGTCCTTTTTCCGGCATTGATCTGATCAAATCCGGACTCCTCAACCGTGACGATTCTCATCTCAGGATATTCTGATATGGCTTCGGTAAAACCCTGTATTCTCTGATTGAGACTGAGCTGCCTACTATAACCCGTAACTACACCGATCAGTGCCTTGCCCCCGCTGGATTCGATCATCAGATTTCCGGCTTTTCGTCCGGCGTCCACATTGTCGATACCAACAAATACCGTGCGGAGGCTCCCGGGTGAATCCGATCCGATGAGAACAATAGGAATCCCATTCCGCACTGAAGATCTGATAACGGCATCAAATCGTCCAGGATCGACAGCGCTGGTGACAATACCGTCAACTTGGGAAGCAATGGCGATTTCAATCAACTCAATCTGCCTGTCCTGGTTAACTATATCCGGTCCGACATAATCAAGATTGAAACCTAGGCGATGGCACTCCTTGGCCATCCCTTCCCTGGCAGCTAGCCAGAAAGGATGGTTTTCAATCGGAGGTATAAAGCTTATGCGAGTCATTCCCGGAAACTCAGCAGAAAAAAGGCCGATATCGGTCTTTTTACATGCGGCTAGGAAGATGAGAAAACAGACTGATGACAGGATCCTGAACCATTTTTTCTTCATGATATTCAGTTATTCCAAGGGATATCGATTTATGAATTGAGTACAATTAACTTCCTGGAATCTACAAGGTATTATAGTTAGAAGGAAACAAATGGTACAAGATATCAATGTTCCAACGCTGATAATTTTTAATTTGATAAGAATTTATGGATACCGGTACTGCCATAGACACCTTTTTGGTCACAAATGGGCATAAGCCCATTTTATTCCTCATATTCATAACTCAGAGGTAATCTGAAATCAATTAGCGAATAATTGTACTCATTTTGAAATCATGCATGCATTTTAACTGCTACTTTCTCGATTCCATTATTCCAATTCGCTGCGCCACGGATGGCGCCGTGGTAATAGGCCTCCGGATTAATTCGTTAACTCTCCGGTGTTAATAGAAGCTTTTCTTTGATGATACGCGCACCAGGTGCCATTCTTAATGGTTTTGCAGGAGCGCCCATTCCGGTATCTGATAGCTTTTTCTTATACTCCTGTTCAATCTCATTCCAGCGTATCAGATTGCTTAAGATAACCTACAGATTATCTCGATTTAAATGCTCACCTAAGGGTAGGTGAAAGTTCTCTAATTCTTACTGTTTTTCACACTCTTCTCGATACAGTAATGAGTGATATTTATTACAATGGGACAGGCTCTAACTTATCTTTTTAAAAGTATCGAATTTCGCTTGTTTTACACTAATATTTTACAATCTTGGCAAAGTTGGGTTAAGAATCCGGTTAAGGTCAGCTGCTCCGCGGATGTAGGTCAACAAGAAATAGCTATGTAAATATAAGTAAGGCAAGAGTCCGGTACTTTCTTTAATTTCATGCCCTCGGCGAACCACATGAATCTCTTAGTACCAATTCCGTCCCGATTGTCTGTAATTGCTGTTCATTAGTTTTATTTTGGATAAGCTTAACAATTACATCTGCTGCTTTCAAACCAGTCTTATATGGAAACTGATTAACGGTCGTCAGTTCGGGATATACGGCAGTGGAAATCGGTGTATTAGAGAATCCAATTACGGATAGATCTTCAGGAATCCGAATCCTTTGTTCATGTGCAGCTTTCATCACACCTATAGCTATTTGGTCGTTTGCGGAGAATATCGCTGTTGGTGGTGACTTCTGTTGAAAGAGGTTTAATGCACCCTTGTATCCACCAAGTTCGTGCGGATCCTGAATTATGTGATAATCAGCTACTATTGGAATATCGTTATCATGGAGAGCTTTCTCGTATCCGATGTATTTATACCGATATGTTGTGTAATTCATATATCCGTTAATTAAAGCGATAAGCCGATGTCCCAATCCGATTAAGTAATTGACAGCTGCATATGCGCCTTCGGCTTCATCGACTATTAAAGAATGAACAGAAGACCCAAGAATCTGATCGTTTATCGTTAATGTCGGCATGACTTCGCTCAAAGCGATTATATGTTGATTGTTACCGGAAATCGGCCGAGTTCCCAATAACACAATTCCATCAACTCCTCGCTGAGTAAGGTTAGATATTATCCTCTTTTCTTTTTTTATATCTTCTTCACTGCTGCATATCAAAAGGCTAAAGCCATACTCGGCGAGTCTGAGTTCCAATCCTTTTATTACCGGTATGTAGTAGAGATTATCAAGATCTGGAAAAATGAGTCCAATAGTTTTTGTGCTTCTTTGAAATCGTTTCCTTTGAGGAGAGTAATCCAAGTCTCTTATAGCCTTTTCTATAGCTTTGCTCAGTGCTTTGGAGACACGGCCTGTTCCATTAATATAACGCGAAACTGTCGCGACAGATGTCCCAGCGTGGGAAGCGACATTACTAATTGTTGCACTCATTGTTGGAAACTGTACTCTGAATGTAATTTACATACAAGGCCCGTGGTTGATTTGCCCTTATTCCCTGGATACAAGTGTCGAATTTTAATAATGGTACGATATATTCCTTGACACCTCACAATTATTAACGGATACTGATGTAAATTACGTGTATAAAAATGTAAATTACATGGGGTGAAAGTGGGAATTGAACCTTTATTAAAGCTTAAGGGCATTGAAAAGAGTTTTGCAGCAAAGGTTCTCGATAATGTGAGCTTTGAGATCGAACCAGGCGAGATTGTTGCCCTTTTGGGTGAAAACGGTGCTGGTAAATCAACATTAATGAAGATAATCAGCGGTATATACACCGCTGATGTCGGACATATTTCCTTTGAAAATTCGACTCTCATTTTGAAGGGCCCCAAACACGCTCAAAAATTCGGGATAAATATCATCCATCAGGAACTTAACATCGTAAAAAACCGTACGGTGGCACAGAATATTTATCTTGGTCGCGAACCTAAGATGTCTGGTTTCCTTGGAAAACTTGGTTTTGTTAATTATAGATTGATGAAATCGGATACTGAAAAAGCATTGGCTTTGGTGAACGCCAGGCAAATAGACCCTAATCAACAGGCACGATTACTCACCACAGCCCAGTTGCAATTGGTTGAGATTGCACGCGCACTGTCGATGGATTCAAAGATTATCCTGATGGATGAACCCACCTCATCGCTAACCGAAGATCAATCCGATATTTTGATTGAATTGATAAAGAAGTTGAAGAGTGATGGAATTGCCGTTGTTTTTACAACTCACAGGATTCTTGAGGCTTTTGGAATTGCCGATCGTTTTGTAATACTCCGTGATGGGAAATTGGTATCTGATGTACCGGCGAAAAGTGCTACATATGAAAATGTCATCGAATGGATGGTGGGCAGGCCAATTCAAAACCTCTATCCCAAGACTAAGGTGGCTATCGGACCGGAAGTTCTCAGGGTTGAAGCTCTTTCTGGCGGAATTAACAAAAAATCTGATTTTACAGTATATAAAGGTGAAATCTTAGGCTTTGGCGGACTCGTTGGAGCTGGACGATCCGAGCTGATGTACTTATTGCTTGGTGTTAACCGTAAGAAGAGTGGAAGCATCTTCTTATACGATGATGAGATAAGAATCAAAAACATAAACGATGCCATTCGGCTTGGGATAGGATTTGTTCCGGAAGATCGGAAAAACCAGTCACTCATACTTGGCCAATCGGTACGGTTTAATGTGGCATTAGCAGGCCTGAAACAACTTTTTAAAAAAGGCCTCTTTATTAGCAACAACACCATCGATAGAACAACTTCGGAATACATAAAAAAGCTTTCAATCCGACTCCACTCATCAAAGCAGGCTGTTAGGTCTCTCAGCGGTGGGAATCAGCAAAAAGTCGTATTGGCGAAATGGCTTCTTCTCCAGCCCTCAGTGCTGATTCTCGATGAACCGACTCGTGGTGTAGATGTGGGTGCGAAAGCAGAAATCTACCAACTGTTGGGCGAACTAGTCTCAAAGGGTATCACAATCATACTGATTTCATCCGACCTGCCTGAGCTTATCGGACTCAGTGATCGAATTGTTGTGATGTCTGAAGGACGAATCGTGAAGGTTCTTGAGCAAGAAGAAGCAACACCCCATCAAGTGATGTATTACGCAGGGTTGAATGAAAAAACGGCAGAAGTCGTTAATGAAAGGAATTTACAACCGTGAAAGTTAAAAAACTTATCAATCCATTTCTCCAAAGTGCGGAAGCTGGTGCCTTTTTGGCTGTGATCATTTTGGGAATCGTCCTCACTACAGCCAGTCCCCAATTTCTGACAGTGAGCAATCTCACATTCGTTGCCAGAGGATTTTCCTTTATAGCCATTGCCTCCCTTGGTGTGGGTTTGGTTATTATCACAGGTGGTATTGATCTTTCAGTCGGATCAATCATGGGTTTGTCCGGTGTTATCGCTGCGTTTCTTTCTTCTCATGGTTTTGGAACGGTTTTGTCTCTCTCTGGGGCTCTCCTTGTCGGAGTAATCATGGGATTCCTTAATGGGATTCTTGTGGCAAAAGCAAAATTGGCACCATTTATTGTAACTCTCGGAATGTTAAGTATCGGTCGGGGGCTCGTCTATGTTGTTACCGGGGGATGGCCTATGCAGGGTCTTACAAAACCAATCTTATTTCTAGGTCAGGGCTTTTTCCTGGGACTTCCATTACCGGTTTGGATTATGATTGTCTTACTCATTATCATGCAGATTATTCTCCGATATACCGCGTTCGGATGGTATGTCTATAGTATCGGGGGAAACGATGAAGCGACGCGATTGTCTGGCGTATTTGTCGACAGAATAAAGATTGGTGTTTACGTTATTTCAGGTTTTTTTGCCTCCATCGGAGGAATTGTACTCACAGCACGGCTCGGTGTTGGGGAAACGACTGCCGGGAATGGTTATGAATTGAACGTTATCGCGGCCTTAGTCCTCGGTGGTGTCAGCTTAAGTGGCGGAATGGGAAGTGCTGTAAGTGCGTTGTTTGGTGCAGCTTTGATGGGCATACTCCGAAATGGCCTGGTTCTCCTTGGGGTAAGTTCATTCTGGCAGCAAATTTCTATTGGGACAGTGATTATTCTCGCCGCCCTATTTGATCAGATAAGGCTGAAATATTCTAAATAGTATAAAAGGCCGAAAGGCTAAAAAATCGATAAGGAGTAGTTATATGAGTCGGAACGGAATGAAAATGATTGTGGTCCTGCTGCTGGCAGTCGGGATAGTCACAACGGCATTCGCTAATGGTCAAGGAGAAGATGCGGATGATGACGGAGCGTACAAATATGTCGCTATCGCAAAGAGTATGGACAACCCGGCATTTCAGGTCGCCGAACAGGGCGCGCGCGATCGAGTTGCCGAACTCGATGGGGTTTCCCTCGAGTGGACTGCACCCACAGCGGCAGACCCGGCAAATATGGTCCAAATGATCGAAAGCTATATCCAACGAGGAGTGGACGGAATGCTTATCGACAGCCTTGGTCCCAGTATTACTACGGCGATAAATCAAGCTGTCGATGCAGGTATACCAGTTGTGATGTTTGACTCAGATAACCCCGAAAGCAAGCGAACGGCTTATGTCGGTTCGGATAATTATCAGGGTGGCTATTTGTGCGGCGAGATGTACGTAAAGGCAGTCAAAGGAAATGGGAAACAATACATTGCGATTCTCACAGGTGTTCCTGGTGCTCTGAATCTTCAAGAACGTGATAAGGGTTTCAAAGAGGCTTTAAATGATGCAGGAGTTGATTATGAAATCGTGGTAACGGTACCCGGAAATGACGATCTCACCCAATCGGTCGAGGCTGTCGAGAATACACTCCGCGGGAATGAAAAGATTAATGGATTCTTCTTTGATGGACCTTGGCCTCTCTTGGTTGATTCAAGCAATCTGCCGCTGATGATGGAAAAAACCGCTGCTGGAGAACTCACAGTTGTATCCTTTGATACATTACAGCAGGAACTTGCTTATGTCGCTGACGGAACCGTCATCGGCTTAGTTGGTCAGAAATACTACGGCTGGGGATATCACGGTTTGACGGTTCTTCATGAAATTGTTGCCAATGGTGCGAAATACCCCGAAATTGTCAATACTGGTGTGGATATTGTAACCAAGGACGGTACCGGTGATGCTTTCACTGTTGAAGAATTCAACAAGTTCTGGGATAACTTCTCGTTTAACGAGAAACCCATTATGCCTGAGGATCTGTAGAAAAGCGTAATTCGGGTCGGGGTTGTAAACATTCCGTCCCGTATAATGGCCGCCGATTGATTGTTAAACCAATCGGCGGTTTTCTGAGGAGATAAGATGAAAGCCCTTGTCCTGGAAGAAATAGGGAAAATTAGTTTCCAAAACATGGATGTCTACGAAAACATGGGACCGAATGATGTTCGGATACGAATGAAGCGTGTCGGTATCTGCGGAAGTGATGTTCATTTTTACGAATTTGGACGAATCGGTCCCTTTGTTGTTCAGTCACCAATGATTCTTGGTCATGAAGGCTCCGGCGAAGTAATCGCTGTCGGTGAAAACGTCTCGAACCTTAGGATTGGCGATCGAGTCTGTATGGAGCCCGGTATTCCGAATCCTCTAAGTCGAGCAAATCGTCTCGGTATCTATAATCTCGACCCTGAACTGACATTTTGGGCCACACCTCCGATTCATGGATGTATGTGTACCGAAGTCGTTCATCCGGCAAGCCTAACATACAGGGTACCCGACAACATCACGTTCGAAGAGGCGGCAATGGTGGAGCCTCTAGCCATTGGTATGCACGCCTCTATGAAAGCCGAGATTAAACCTGGTGACAAAGCACTCGTATACGGTGCAGGCACAATCGGTGTTATGACGGCACTTGCTGCACTCGCCGGTGGGTGCAGTACGGTAATTGTTGCCGATATCCGCAAGGAAAAACTTCGATTATTGGACGGTATTCCCGGATGTATCACTTGTGATGTGAGTTCTAGTGATTTAGCTTCCTTGGTTTCTAATATCACTGAGGGATGGGGAGTCAATCTGGTATTTGAGGCCAGTGGCTCAGAGGCTGTGGCCAGGGAACTTTTCAATCACGCCTGTCCAGGTGGGCATGTCGTATACATAGGAATGCCCAGTGGTCTTGTGCCTATTGATATTACAATCGCACAAACAAAGGAAATCAGGATTGACACGATCTTTCGGTATGCCAATGTATATGACCGATCGTTAGCCTTGCTTGGGAGCAATAAAATAGATTTAAAACCTTTTATTACTGATGAGTATCCCTTCTCAAAAGGGATTGAAGCCTTTAATTATGCACGAACGCCTAAACCTTCATCAGTAAAGATAATGATTAATATGGATGGATAGACTTCGAAATAAAAGAGCAATGATTTCTCGATAATAGCTAATAAGGAACATTTTATGGATTTAGAGCTTAAGGGCAAGATTGTCCTCATTACCGGTGGGAGTATCGGTATCGGCAAAGGCCTAGTTGATGCTTTTGCACGAGAAGGCGCAATTGTTGTAACCTGTGCACGGGATGGAAAGCGGCTTGAAGATTCCTTGGAAGAATTGCGCCGGAATATACCCGGTTCCAGGATCTACGGCAAGGCTTGTGATGTCGCCGAACTCCAGCAATTGGAAGACCTTGTGGCCTTCGCTGACAAAGAGGCTGGGGGGATCGATATTCTCGTTAACAATGCCGGTACCGGATCTGCGGAAAAAAACATGACTGCCCCCGATGAGAAATGGTATCACTACTGGGATCTTCACGTGATGGCAGCGATTCGCCTGGCCCGTCTTTGTGTGCCTGTTATGAAAAAAAGGGACGGAGAAAGTGTGATAATTCATACAACTTCTATATGTGCAAAACAGCCTCTTGAATATGAACCTATTTACAATGTAACGAAAGCAGCTTTATCAATGTACTCGAAGTGCCTGTCTTATGAATTGATCGATGATAACATTCGCGTGAATACTATTGCCCCGGGGTTGATGAGGACGCCTGACTGGAATAAAACCGCTGCGATAGTGAGTAAGGAAAAAGGTATCACACCCGACGAATACCTGCAGAACATCGCCGATGAGTTTGCTCCAATTAAGCGATTTGGTTCGCCTGAAGAACTCGCTCAATTCTACCTATTCCTCTGTTCTCCGAAAGCCTCCTATTGTGTTGGTTCCACATATTTTGTCGATGGCGGTTGGCTGAACGTCGTAATCTAGTACCAATAAAACTTGATATTAAAAGAAGATTACGGTGAAATCTTATGGGTATTTGGAAGTGATACCGCTGAAGCACACTTAACCATGAAAGGTGAATACATAGTCCTTTTTTTTGAGAACGGGATAGGAGGACCATTGTTTATATGATTTTGTAAAACAAGGAAACTATTTGATCCATTAAGAATGGTTCCAGATAAGAAATATTTAAAGATGCAGGCGGCAGCATTGAGTGTCGCCATGGCCGGGTAAACCGATGCAATTATAGGCTTTTACGTAAGTTTATGATTGACTTTTTATAGGAGGAGATAAATAAATAAATAAATGAAAAATTCAGTAAAAAGATTTGACACCAGGGAAGAAATTGAGTTTGGTGATTTAAAGTATGCATTTTACTTCAAATCGGAGAGGGTTACATCCGGTATTGGAGTTCTTCCTCCAGGTGGAAAAGGAGGTTTGGACGAAGGGCATGAAGGGGCAGAAGAAGTTTTTGCTGTTGTTAAGGGTGAGCTTACAGTTATCCTTCCTGATTCTGATGAACAATATACACTTACTATTGGTGATACAATTATTATTTCTCCGGGAGCACCACATATTGTAGAAAACCATAGTAATAAAGAAACAATTTTTACATTTAATATATCTCCTGGATTGAAAGGGATATAAATGGATATGGATATTAGCCTGAATCCGTATAAAGAATAGAAAAAAACAAGCCCAAACCTCCGTGTTATAGTGAGTTAACGACTAAACACCAATAACCCGGAGGGTGAGCATGAATTTCACTATAGATACTACCACAAACGTCCTGAATAACACAGCTGGGATGGCCTTGGTAGGAAAAGTTTTCAATGATATCGGTCTTGATCTTCCCAATCATTCACTGATCAGCTCTCAAGAGAATCAGACCATAAAAATAATGGCCGGACTGATTGCTCAGGGACGATCAAGTTATGCCGAGGTGGATCTTTTTCGTAACGACCCTCTCTTTCAACAAGCCTTGGAGTTTGATAGTGTCTATGCCCCGGAGACGATTCGGATTTACCTGGACCGGCTGGCCGGACGGTTTACCCCATATGTTTTATCAGCTCTTGAAACGGTGAACATGAATCTCCTTGGGCGTGTGAAGATGACACCCATAAAAACAGAACTTGGGCCGTATCTTTTCGTTGATATTGATGTTTCACCCATGGACAATTCAGGCACCAGGAAAGAAGGAGTGGGACGCACCTATAAAGGGTGTGATGGTTATGCTCCCATCTTCAGTTACATCGGAGCTGAAGGATATATGCTCAATTGTGAGCTGCGGCCCGGGACACAGCATTGCCAAAAAGGAACACCGGAGTATTTGGAGAAAAACCTCAAAATTATTGAGAAACTCTCTCCATCTGACCTCGTCCTTATCCGTATGGGCAGTGGGAATGATGCCTTTACAACCCTCTCTGTTCTGATGCAAAGCGACAATATCTTTTTAGTAAAGCGGAAGCTGAGGCGGGAATCACGAATGCGATGGTTGGATATTGCTCTATCCATGGGGGAATGCGAAGAAACCAGGGAGGGGAAAGTGGTTTATACAGGGGTTCTTACCGGATCTCACCCGAAGGCCGAAGAAAACGATGAGTTACCCGATGTCGATCAGGTTTACCAGGTGACGATTCGTTCTATTGATAAAAAGGGCAAACAAATCCTGCAGCAGAGAGATGAAAATGATGCTCTTCAGGCTGCAGCTGTTATGCAGCAGGCACTGGTTGTGGATGTAACCGCAGCTGTATCTCTCCTTGCAGCCGGTATCAGTTACAAGATGAA